>CAZNOA010000093.1:0-6151 GCA_964574565.1 uncultured Halobellus sp.
CGACCTCGTCGGCCTCGGTCGGATGGATACAGGGGATGTTGGTGCGCTGGAACTCGAGGAACCGCTCGCCGAGGCGCAGGTCGACGCTCGCGGGCTGGACCTGCTGGTCGACGTCGGCCAACGGTTCGATGACGAGATCTCCCTCCGCGAGGCGGTCGAGGATGTCGGCGTCCGACAGGATCATGGCTGAAACGCGTGCGCGGTCGGCTTAAAAACTCCCGAATCGCGGAGCGGACTCCTCGCCGGCGGGGCGGGCGTCAGTTCCGGTCCGTTTCGGTCAGTTCCGGTCAGTTCCGGTCCGTTTCGGTCTCCGAGTCGGTCTCTCCCTCGCCCGAGTCGGCTCCCGCTTCCTCCGCCGCTGTTTCCGTCTCGTTCGCCTCCGCTTCCGCTTTCGCCTGCTTCCGAGCGCGGTCCGCCGCGAGTTCCTTATCGATGTCGTCCTCGACGTATCCCATCGATTCCACGGTGACGACGTTGCCGCCGCCGGGGTCGACGACCATCACCTCCTCTCCCACCTCGATCGTGCCTTCGATCGACCGCGCGGAGTAGTACGGGTTGAAGCCGCCGCCCGAGAGCTTCACCTCGCCGCCGGCGGTCGTGACCGTCTCCGTGACGGTGCCGGTCTTCCCTTTCAGCGAGTCGCTGTCGGTCGTCTGCTGTTGGCCTTTACCGCCGTAGAGGTCGAACTCGTTGTAGCCGTAGAAGGCGGCCGCGCCGAACGCCAGCGTCAACAGCGCCATCATCAGCGTGAGGATCGCGCCGGTGATCCCGAGTGACGCCAACGCGAGCCCGCCGAGCCCCGCTCCGATCAGCGCGATGCCGACGACGATGAAGTTCGCTCCCGGGGCGATCGCCTCCGCCAGCGAGAGGAGCAGTCCCGCCGTTAACAACAGGAGGGGGAGCGTATCCGGACTCAAGAGCCCGGCCTGCAGGAGCACGTCCATGTCGGGAGGTACGGCCGCGTAGTGATAAGTTGTTGTGCGAACGCCGCGGGTCGGGTGCCGCTCTCGCGGCGCGAAATCGGGCCCCCCTGACCGACCCCGCTTCGGACCGAGGTCGCTTCAGAAGCCGATCAGGAACACGCCCACGGTGATCGCGACGCCGAGCCCGACGAAGACAGCGTGTTCGACGTCGATCGATTCCGGCTCGATCGGCTCCGACTCGGGCGTGTGGGTGTCTTCCGTGACGCCGTCCGGACCGACGTCGTCGACGCCGAAGCGCCACTCGCTCTCGTCGTCGCCGTCGTCGCCGCCCCGGGCCTCGTTCGCGCGGCTTCGGCTGTCGCCGTTGTCGGCCTCGTCGCTGCTCATACCCGTCAGTAGACGACTCCGCGATAAATGACTGGCGGGTGACGACCTATCGGCGCTGCGCCGGTGCGATGACGTCGCCGTCGTACACGATCCCGCGCTCGCCGTCGACGGTCACCACGGTCCCGTCGGCGACGCGTTCGGGAAGCGACGCCCCCGACACCATCGGCACGCCGAGCTCGCGGGCGACGACCGCGGGATAGCCGGTCATCCCCTCGCGGGCGTCGATGATCCCGCCGACCGCGTCGAGGTCACCGGTGAACTCGCCTTCGAACCCGGGGCCGAGCGCGACTATCGACCCGTCCGGAAGCTCGCTGAGGTCGCCGTCGGTGGTCCGGTACACCGGCGCCGCGACGCGTCCGGCGACCGCCGCCTTTCCGGTCACGAGCGTCTCGGCGGCGACGTGGACCTTGAGGGTGTTCGTCGTGTTCGTCCCGCCGAACTCCGTCAACATCCCGGAGAGCACGACGAGCGTGTCGCCCGACTTCGCCCCGCCCGTGTCGAGCGCGGCGTCGACCGCGTTATCGAGGATCGTCTCCATGTCGTGTGCGTACTCGGTCAGCACGGGGCGAACCCCCCACGAGAGCGCGAGCTGCCGTCGGATCCGGTCGTCCGGCGTCGTCGCGACGACCGGAACGCCCGGTCGGAACATCGCGGTCTTGCGGGCGGTGTAGCCGGACTCGGAGACGGAGACGATCGTCGACGCCCCGATGTCGCGCGCGAGGTATCGAGCGGAGCGCGCGAGCGCCTCGGTCCGCGAGCCCTCCGCGGCGGCCGGCACCCGCTGTTCGCGCGTCTCCGCGTACTCGTCGCTGGACTCGACTTCCCTGACGATCCGGTCCATCGTCTCGACGACGTTCACCGGATCGTCGCCGATGGCGGTCTCGCCCGACAGCATCACCGCGTCGGTGCCGTCGAGGACGGCGTTGGCGACGTCGGAGGCCTCGGCACGGGTCGGCCGGCGGGAGTGGATCATCGAGTCGAGCATCTCGGTCGCCGTGATCACGGGGACGCCGGCGTTGACGCATTTGCGGATGATCCGTTTTTGAATCACCGGCACGTCCTCTAACGGGCACTCGACGCCGAGGTCGCCGCGGGCGACCATCACGCCGTCGGCGGCCTCGACGATCCCGTCGAGGTTCTCGACCGCGCCGGCCCGTTCGATCTTCGCGACGATGGGGATCTCCCCGCCTCCGCGCTCCTCTAACGCGTCTGCGATCTGGTAGACGTCCTCGCCGTCGCGCACGAAGGAGGCCGCGACGAAGTCCGCCTCCGCCCGGGCGGCCAAGTCGAGTTCGGCCTCGTCTTCCGGCGTGATGAGGTCGACGTCGATGGCGACGCCGGGCAGGTTGACGCCCTTTCGAGAGCCGAGCTTCCCGCCGGAGATCACGCGAGCGACGACCGACTCGCCCGCGACGCGCTCGACGCGACACTCGATCCGACCGTCGTCGAGGAGGACGGTGTCGCCCGGGCCCGCGGCCGCGATCGAGTGGGTGAGACCGACGCGTTCCGGCGTCGCCTCGTCGCCCTCGGCGAAGGTCACTTCGGAGCCCTCAGCGAGCGAAATCGGCTCGGCGATCTCGGCGGTCCGGACCTCCGGCCCCTTCAGGTCGACCATCACGGCGAGCGGGTCTTCGATGGCCTCGTCGACCGCGCGGGCCCGCTCGATAATCTCCTCGCGGTGCGCCGTCGTTCCGTGGCTGGCGTTCAGCCGGACGACGGACATCCCCGCCTCCGCGAGGTCGCGGATCGCGTCCCGGTCGTCCGACGCGGGACCGATCGTACAGACGATCTTAGCGTTGCGCATACCGCCGGGTTCGACGGAGGGACGCAAAAAGGCACACGGTTGAGTCGTTCCCGAGTGAACGTTCGTGACTGTCGTTTTATCTCCCTGCGCCCCTGACGGTGACACAGATGCGACGCCGTCGCCTCCTCGCCGCGTTCGCGGTCGCTCCGGCGCTCGCCACCGCCGGGTGTAGCGACGATTCGGAAGACGAGATCCTCGAGCCGCGAGCGCGCGTCGTCGAGAGCGAACTCGTGCGCGAACACGAGGGAACCGACGAGGAGTCGGTCAGCGTCGTGGGCGTCATCGAACGGACCGGCGACAGGGAGGTCACGTACCTCGAGGTCCGGGTGCGCTTTTACGACGCCGACGGCGAACAGCTAGACAGCACGATCGAACAGGTCAGCGACGTCACCGAGGGCGACCGCTGGGAGTTCACCGTCGTCTTCCCGGACACCGGTGAGCGGGCCGCGCTGGTCGCGGCCCACGAGGCCGAAGTCGTCAGAAACCCCTAACATGGACCGTATCGCCGACGGAAACGGATGCCGGTTTCGTCACACCGAACTACGCATGCACACGGAGTGCATGTCGTGACGCGGGAATCGACCCCGGACGGCGATTCAGGGTCGAAACCGGACGCGGCCGTTGACGCCGAGTCGGGGTCGACATCGGACGCGACTCCAGACGGCGGCTCCGCGTCGGGAACGCTCCCGCCTCCCGAACCGAACCCGTCGACCGAGGTGCGCGAGGACACGACGGACACGTCGGTCCCCTCTTCGAGCACCGGCGACCAGACGATGGCGGAGCAGGGCGGCGTCACGTTCGCCGGCGAACTCATCAAGAAGGGGTTCGGCTTCTTGGTCGTCGCCGTGATCACCCGACTCGTGAGCCCCGGCGTTTACGGGCTGTTCGTGCTGTCGACGTCGGTGCTCCACCTCACGCAGGTGTTCGCCAGCGCGGGGCTTCACCGCGCCATCGACTACTACGTGCCGCAGTACCTCGCCCGCGACGAGCCGGGACGAGCCCGGGGCGTGACGATACAGGTGTTCGGTCTCCTCCTCCTCACCTCGACGGTGACGGGAATCGGCGTCTTCCTGGCTGCGGACACGCTGGCGGCGGCGTTCGACGAACCGGGCGTCGCCACCGGGCTCCGGATGTTGGCCGTCGCGCTCCCGCTTCTGGCGATATTCAACGGACTGATGGCGTCGTACAGCGGTATCAAGCGGCTCAGATACCGCGTGTACGTCCGCGACATCACCAGACCGACGATCCGGCTGGTCGCGACGGTCGGGCTGCTTCTCGTCGGTTTCGGTCTCGTCGGGATCGTCGGCGGCTACATCATCGGCCTCGCCGTCGGGATACTACTCGGAATCGTCCTGCTGGCTCGACAGGACCTCCTCAAAGGCGGAAAAACGGCGTTCACGCCGTTTCGCGAGGTACTCTGGTACGGAGTACCGCTCGCGTTGGCGGGGGTCATCTACGTGGTAATGGGGCAGGTCGACTACTTCGTCGTCGGCTACTTCATGTCCTCGGACGACGTGGGAATCTACCGCATCGGCTACATGCTCGCGGCCAACCTGCTCGTCTTCTTTTCGTCGCTCGCGCCGGTGTTCAAGCCGCTGATCGCCGAAGAGCGACAGAACCGCAACGCGGTCGCCGAGCGGTACCAGACCGCGACCCGGTGGGTGCTCGCCCTCTCGCTCCCGGCGGCCGCAATCCTCGTGCTCGGTGCGGAGGCCTACCTCGCGCTCGTCTTCACGCCGCAGTACACCGCGGCGAGCGGCGTCGTCCTCGCCCTGATCGTCGGCTACCTAGTGAGCGTGACCGCCGGCGGGCCCGACGGCGCGCTCCTGCAAGGGCTCGGCTACTCCCGACTGGTGTTTTTCAACTCCGCGCTGCTTCTGATCGCCAACGTCGTGTTCAGCGTCCTGCTCGTGCCCCGATACGGCATCCTCGGCGCGGGACTCGGGACGATGCTCGCGTTGATGCTCTCCGGCACCGCCGCCCTCCTCGAAGTGTACTACTTTCGCCGGATCCACCCGTTCACGCGTGAACTCGGCCTCGTCATCGCCGCGTGGCTGCCCGCGCTCGCAACCGGGTGGGTGGTGGCCACGGCGGTGTCGAGTAACGTCGTCGTCGCCGTCGCGCTGCCAGTTGTCGTCATCGGCACGTACGCGGTCGCCGGGTGGTCGTTCAGCGTCGTCACGCCCGCGGACGTCGAAATCGCCGAGCAGGTGCTTCCGGAGTCGGTCGTCACGTGGCTCCGACGCGCGACCGACGCGTAGCGCGGCACCGGCGGCGTCGGCTTAGTGTGGGAGGGATATTCAGAGCGCCACGCCGACCGCGACCGCCGTCGAGAGCACGCCGGCGGCGAGGAACAGCCAGTTCGCGCGCGGGTTCTTCGCGGGCGTCAGATCGAGGGTGTAGTGGGCCGCGGACAGCGGTCTGAACGGTTGGATTCCCATCGGCGTGATGACGTCTCCGGCGATGTGCGAACACAGCGAGAGCGTCACGACCCCACCGACGAAGGCCGGCGTCCACCCCGGAACGCCCCGTGCGACGCCGGTTGTCGCGAGCGCGAGCGCCGCGAGAACCGCTGCGAGCAGACCGACCGCGACCGCGAACGCGAGGGTGTGCGTCGGGCCGCGGTGCGGGATCGGAAGCTGGTGGTCGGCGTCGGGAAGCGTGGCCGCGACGACCGCGAGACCGCCTCCGAGGAGCGCCAGCTCGGCCTCGCCGATCGCGAGGGTCACGCCCGCGATCGGAGCGTACACGAGCAGGGCGATGCCGATGTGCCCGCGCCAGTACATGCTCGAACTGGGCGCATCTCGGATAAAAAGGCGTCGGGGGTGGAGCCGAGCGACCCGCGGGACCGCCCGGACGGCCCGGTCGATCAGTCGTCGGCCGGGGCGGGCGCGCCGCCGGTCGACAGCCGCACGTCGCCGGCGTCGACCTCCAGCTCGTCGAGCGCGGTCTGTGCGGCGCGCTTCCCGGAGACGAGCATCGCGCCGAACGTCGGCCCCATCCGGGGGAGCCCGTAGGCGGTCGCGACCGCCATCCC
>CAZNOA010000094.1:0-6083 GCA_964574565.1 uncultured Halobellus sp.
CTCCAGCGGCGGGGGCGGGCTCATGGGGACGGTACAGGACCGGAGCTCCCGCGCCAGCTCGACGTTCCTCTCGGAGCTCACCGACGGCGACGGCGAGGAGGCCGAAGACGACATCGGCGGCTACTACAAGGACATCAAGTTCATCTTCGACTCCCTGCGGTCGCGATCGTTCCGGCTCGTCGCGGTCTTCGGCGGCGTGATGGCGCTCGCGTTCACGTGGCTGTACCTCGGCGGGCTCGCGACCGTTCGCAGCGACCTCGAATCGCGGGTCCCGGAGGCGATCGACGGCGGGATCAACATCATCACGCTCCACCCGGTCGAGGCGCTGATCTTCATGGTGAAGTTCTCCGTGCTGCTCGGGATCGTCGCGGTGTTCCCGTTCCTCCTCTACTACGCGTGGCCGGCGCTGCGCGAGCGGGGATTCGTCGCGGGACGAATCTATCAGGTGTACGTCTGGGCCGGCGCGCTGTTCGCCGGGCTGCTCGGTGGCTTCGTGCTCGGCTACACGTACATCGCGCCCGGGATCATCGGCTGGCTCATCACCGACGCCGAGCTGGCGAACATGATCATCACGTATCAGGTGAGCGACTTCCTCTGGCTCGTCATCTACACGACGATCGGGATCGGCTTCCTCGCCGACATCCCGGTCGCGATGGTGCTGTTGAACAAGGCCGGCGTCCCGTACGACGCCTTCCGCGGGCGCTGGCGAGAGGTCACCGTCGGCGTCCTGCTGTTCGCGGCGGTGTTCACGCCGGCCGACGTGATCACGATGTTCCTCGCGACGATCCCGCTGATGGCGGCGTACGGCGTCGGCGTCGGCGTGCTCTTCTTGGTCACGTTCGGCGGCCGGCGGAACCTCTCGCCGCCGGCGGAGTTCGTCGGTCGCTGACGCCGGCCGGCGTCGCTACCGAAGGCGAGTGAGTCGAGCGAGACGAAAATCTGACCGCCGAGACCGACTGAGGAAGTCCGGCCGTGACCGCTGAGACCGACGGGTATTCCCGCGCGCGCCCGCAAGAGGAAAACGAAATGAGCAAGGACTACATCGAGGTCCGCGGCGCAGAGGAGCACAACCTCAAGGACCTCGACGTCCGGATCCCGCGCGAGGAGTTCACCGTCGTCACCGGCCTCTCGGGCTCGGGCAAGTCGTCGCTCGCGTTCGACACCGTCTACGCCGAGGGACAACGCCGCTACATCGAGTCGCTGTCGGCGTACGCCCGCAACTTCCTCGGACAGATGGACAAACCGCAGGTGGAGGCCGTCGAGGGGCTTTCGCCGGCGATCTCCATCGACCAGAAGAACGCCGCGAACAACCCCCGGTCGACGGTGGGAACGGTCACGGAGCTGCACGACTACCTCCGTCTGCTGTACGCGCGGGTCGGGACCCAGTACGACCCCGTCACCGGCGAGGAGGTCGGCGAACAGTCCGCACAGGACATGGTCGCACAGATCCTCCAGCTTCCGGAGGGGACCCGCGCGAAGATCGCGGCGCCGGTCGTCCGCGACCAGAAGGGCGCGTTCGAGGACCTGTTCGAGGAGCTGGTGAGCGACGGATACGCCCGCGTCGAGGTCGACGGCGAACCGATCGACCTCACGCTCGACGACCCCGAGCTCGACCAGAACTACGACCACACGATCGACGTGATCGTCGACCGGGTTCGGGTGTCCCCCGACGCCCGGTCGCGGATCACGGATTCGGTGGAAACCGCCCTGGAGGAGGCCGGCGGCGCGCTCAAGCTGATCGTCCCCGATCCGCCCGAGGACGTGCCGTTCGCCTCGAACACCCGGTCGACCGGGTCGCTCGCGGCCGACGCCGACGGCGACGACCGGCTCACGGTCGAGTTCTCCGAGGAACTCGGCAACCCCAACTCCGACTTCCAGTTCTCGGCGATCGAGACGCGCTCGTTCTCCTTCAACAGCCCGTACGGCGCCTGCCCGGAGTGTGAGGGGATCGGGTCGACGAAGGAGGTCGACGAGGACCTCGTCATCGAGGATCCGGAGAAACCCCTCAAAAACGTCTTCGAGGCGTGGTCGTACAACCGGTCGTACTACCGCACCCGGATCGACAACGTCGCGGACCACTTCGGCGTCTCGGTGGAGACGCCGTGGAACGAGCTCGACGAGGACGTCCGCCGGCAGTTCCTCTACGGGACCGACCGACAGGTCGTGTTCACCCGGCAGACCAAAAACGGCACCCGCAGGAAAGAGAAGCGCTTCGAGGGGGTCATCCCCAACCTCGAACGCCGTCACGTCGAGACCGACTCCCAGTCGACCCGCGAGCACATCGAGGAGTACATGGCCGTGACGACGTGTCCCGCCTGCGAGGGGACGCGTCTGAAAGAGCAGTCCCGTTACGTCCTCGTCGACGGCACGCCGATCACCGAGGTGAACCGGATGTCGATCGGCGACGCCCGGCGGCATTTCGAGGGGATGGAGGCGAACCTGAGCGAACGCGACACGAAGATCGCCGAGGAGATCCTCAAGGAGATCCGCGCGCGGCTCGGATTCATGGAGGAGGTCGGGCTCGAGTACCTCACGCTCGACCGCGAGGCGTCGACGCTCTCCGGCGGCGAGAGCCAGCGAATCCGACTCGCGACGCAGGTCGGTTCGGGACTCGTCGGCGTCCTCTACGTTCTCGATGAGCCGTCGATCGGCCTCCACCAGCGGGACAACGACCGCCTGCTCGACACGCTCACCGGACTCCGTGATCTGGGGAACACCCTCGTCGTCGTCGAACACGACGAGGAGACGATGCGGCGCGCCGACCACGTGATCGATATGGGGCCGGGCCCCGGCAAGCGCGGCGGCGAGGTGGTCGCACAGGGCGACTTCGACGACATCGTCGACGCCGACGAGTCGGTCACCGCCGACTACCTCTCGGGACGCAAGGAGATTCCCGTCCCGGACGAGCGTCGCGAGCCGGACGGCGAGCTGGTCGTGCGTGGCGCCCGCCAGCACAACTTGAAAGACCTCGACGTGCCGATCCCGCTCGGCACCCTGACGGCGGTCACCGGCGTCTCCGGCTCCGGGAAGTCGACGCTGGTCCACGACATCCTGTATAAGGGGCTCGTCCGCGAGATGAACGACAACACCTCGGTCGACCCCGGCGACCACGACGCGATCGACGGGATGGACGGGATCGAGACGGTGCGGCTCATCGACCAGTCGCCGATCGGGCGGACGCCGCGGTCGAACCCGGCGACGTACACGGACGTGTTCGACTACGTCCGCGAGCTGTTCGCGGAGACGAAGCTGTCGAAGCGGCGCGGCTACGAGAAGGGCCGGTTCTCGTTCAACGTGAAGGGCGGTCGCTGCGAGGAGTGTGGCGGGCAGGGGACGGTCAAAATCGAGATGAACTTCCTCTCGGACGTGTACGTCCCCTGCGAGCAGTGCGGCGGCGCGCGGTACAACGACGAGACGCTCGACGTGACGTACAAGGGCGCGACGATCGCCGACGTCCTCGATATGAGCGTCGACGAGGCGTACGACTTCTTCGAGAGCCACCAGGGGCTCCAGCGTCGCCTCAAGCTGCTCAAAGACGTCGGACTCGGCTACATGGAGCTCGGACAACCCTCCACCACGCTCTCCGGCGGCGAGGCCCAGCGCGTCAAGCTCGCCGAGGAGCTCGGCAAGAAGGCGACCGGGGACACCCTCTATCTCCTCGACGAGCCGACGACGGGGCTTCACAAGGAGGACGAGCGCAAGCTCATCGACGTGCTCCACCGCCTCGTCGACGGCGGGAACACGGTGGTCGTCATCGAACACGAGCTCGACTTAGTGAAGAACGCCGACCGCGTCATCGACCTCGGCCCGGAGGGCGGCGAGGGCGGCGGCGAACTCGTCGCGAGCGGGACGCCCGAGTCGATCGCCCACGACGACGACTCACACACCGGGCGATACCTCCGAGACCTGCTCCCGGACGTCGAACTCGCCGGCCCCCGCGACGACCGGCGGAAGCCGGCGGTCGCAGACGACGACTAACGATGCCACGGCGACCGTCGGCCCCGTTCTGATCCGCGGGAGCGCCGGCGTGTCGTCGCCGTAGGTCGCTTTCCGGTAGTTTTAACAGAAATATTCGTCAGTTCTACTCATGGCGTTCCGGAGTAGATTCTGGTCGATCTATCGGGAGGCCCTTCCGATTCTCATTATCGCGTTAGGAGGTGGACTGTTTGCCGGTCTCGTCCTCGAAGGAATGCTCGAGAGCGTCGATCGGTTTCCCGGCTTACTGGTGATGGTTCCCGTCTTTCTGGCGACCCGCGGGAACGTGTACGGCGCGCTCGGGGGACGGATCTCGAGCGGGCTCCACCAGGGGCTCATCAATCCGAAATTCGAACGGAACGAGCGGCTGATCAACGCCGTCATCGCCTCGTTCATCAACGGGATCGGGATCTCGATCGTGATCGGGTTCATCTCGTGGGGGGCGCTCAACCTGCTCGGTCGCGACTCCGCGCTGCTGACCGAGCTCGTCGGGATCATGCTCATCGCCGGCGTGCTCACCTCGTTCGTGATGATCGGCGGCTTACTGCTGTTGATCTTCACCGGCTACAAGCTCGGGTACGACCCCGACAACCTCGTGGGACCGATCGTGACCACGCTGGGTGACATCTTCGGGATGGCGTTCCTGTTCCTCTCGGTGGTCGTCATTGAGGTGATCATCTGATGGTCGTTCCGAGCGGCTCGCTCGGGAGCTGGGAGACGAGGACCATCGTGACCAACATGTTCCCGCTGTTGGTCGTGCTGTGTATCATCGTCCTGTGGGCGGGGATCACGCTCGAAGACGCCGAAGAGCTGCTCGAACAGTACGGCCTCCTCGCGGTGATGGTGCCGACGATGGTCGATATGGGCGGTAATCTCGGAGCGATACTGAGCTCGCGGCTCTCGACCCGGTTCCACCTCGGAACCACCGAGATCGACCTCAAAGACCGCGTGCTGTGGGCCGACATCGCGGCCGTACTCGGCCTCGCGGCGACCATCTTCACCGCGCTCGCCCTCGGTGCGTGGGCGATCGGGCAGGTCATCGGCGCGCCGCTGGCGCTGTCGACGCTGCTCGTCATCTCGCTGACCAGCGGGATGGCGGTCGCCGTCATCGCCGTCGTGTTCAGTCTCTTGGCGACCTACGGCTCGTACAAGCTCGGCGTCGACCCCGACGATACGACGATCCCCATCGTGACCAACGTGGTCGACGTCTGTGGAATGATCATCTTCATCGGCGTCTCGTCGCTGGTGCTCGGCTTCTGAGCCGGCGTGCAGCTCGGCGGCGAGTCAGCTCCGCGCCAGCTTCCTGAACTCCTCGGCGGTCGTCCGCGTGCCTTTCGAGATCACGATATCGCCGCCGCGAAGTTCGGCGTCTCTGTCGGCGACCAACAGCCAGCCCTCATCGGGACGACGGATCGCGACGACCGATATCGCCGCGTCGGTGTCCGAGACCCCGCCCGTCACGGTCGTGCCGTCGAGCGCGCTCCCCGCTGTTATCTCGGCTCGGCTGAGGATCTCGTCGCTCTCTTCGACGGCCAGCTGGACGACCGGATGGACGTCGATATTCCGGAGGACGCCCTCGCTGATGTCGAGTGCGGCGTCGCTGATGTTCTCGGTGCTCGTACCGAGGTGGATCAGCCCGCGGAGCTTGACGGGGTCCTCGGCGTCGGCCGCGGCCTGTAGCACCCACGCCTCGAACCGGGACTCGAGGTTGTCGACTTCGATCTCGATGTTGCTGACCTCCTCAGCCAGCTCCTCGTCGTCGAAGAGCACGCTGCTGTAGGCGAGATCGACTGCCAGCTCGGAGAGGTTCTTCATCTGGATGATGGCGTCGACGGCGCGCTCGAGCTCTGCTGTCACCTCCGTTTCGGCCGGGTCACGGTGGTAGTCGTGACCAGTGAGCGTCTCGTAGACGGGACCGATCTCCGACTCCGGCCCGCGGAGCAGCGCGACGTCGCCGGGCTCGACCGACGTCTTCGGGCCGGGGTTGAGCAGCCAGTCGTCGCCGCGGCGAAGGGCGATCACGCGGACGCCGGTTCGGGATTCGAGGTCGATTTTCCCGAGCGTTCGTCCCGCGTACTCGGAGTCGGCGACGACCTCGCCGCGAAGCA
>CAZNOA010000095.1:0-6038 GCA_964574565.1 uncultured Halobellus sp.
CGCTCTCGTCATCGCTACCCCTCACGCTCTCGTCGCCGCTCCCGTTGCCGCTCCCGCTCATGGCTCCGCCCACGGCTCTGCGGCCCCCTCGCCGAACAGCTCCCGCATCAGCGTCACGATGCTCTCGGGCGGGAACTGGCCGTGTTCGGTGACGATCGCGTCCATGTACCGCGGCGGCGTCACGTCGAACGCGGGGTTCTCGACGGCGACCTCGCCGATGTCGTCGCGAGCGGCCGGATCGATCACCTCGTCTTCCGACCGCATCTCGATCTCGACGGTGTGACCCGTCAGCGTCTCCGGGTGAAGCTTGATCGTCTGAGCCGCGGTCATGATCGGAACCCCGCGCTCGCGGGCGTTGACGGCGAGTCCCGACGTGCCGATCTTGTTGATCACGCCGCCGTCGGCGGCGATCGAGTCGGCGCCGACCACGACGTGGTCGACCTCGTCGAGGTAGCGACGGGCCGCGGAGTCGACGATGAGCGTGACGGGGACACCGGCCTCCCGGAGCTGTTCGGCGGTGATGTGACCCTGATTGCGCGGGCGCGTCTCCTTGACGACCGCCGAGATCGATTTCCCCTGCTCGACTGCCGCCTCGATACACGCGAGCGCGTCGGTCGAGTGACAGTGGGTCATCACGGTGTCGCCGTCGGCGAGGCGGTTCGCCCCGACCCGACCGAGGTCCTCCTGTGCGCGGTCGAGCTGGCGGACGAACGACTCGCTCGCCTCGACGACGCTCCGACGTAACGCGTCGACGTCGCGCCCCTCCATCCGCTGGAGCACGTATCGGAGGGCGTTCGGGAGAGAGACCGCCGTCGGGCGCGTCTCGCGGAGGTCTCTCGCGGCCGAGCGCATCGACGCGCGGAACGCGTCGGGGTCGCTCTCGGCCGGCTCCCCCTCCGCGGCCGCCCGTGCCTGCGCCGCGAGCGCCTCCGCCGCCGCCGACGCGATGGTCGCCGCGCCCCGGATCTCCATGGTCGCGATCTTCTCGGCGGTCTCCGTCACCGGCGCCGCCGGCTCGTGCGCTGTCATACCGATCCCGTAGCCGGCGCGGTATTTATAAAACCGGGCGGTGGACCTCGTCCGTCTCCGACCGCGACGGCGTGGCCTCCCACGCGGTTACTCGGACCGGTCTACCCGACGTCCTCGGACCGGTCTACTCGGCGTCCGGCTGCTGGCCGTAGCTCTCGAACCGCTCCTCGACGGCCGCGAGCTGCTCGTCGGTGAGCACGTGCGGTTCGCCGACCGCCGAGGAGCGGAGGTAGAGCCGACAGAGGTCCTCGACGTGTCGGGTGTTCTCGACCGCCGTCGCGACGTCGGGGCCGGTGACGACGAGCCCGTGGTTCGCGAGGATCGCGGCGTCCGAGTCCGCCCCGGCCATCGCGGCGACGACGTTCGCCGCGAGCTCCTCCGTGCCGTACGGCGCGTAGTCCGCGAGCGGGACCTCGCGCCCGACGGAGACGATCATGTAGTGAATCGGCGGAAGCCGCCGATGAAGCGTCGCCATCGTCGTCGCCCACGGCGAGTGCGTGTGGACGATCGCGCCGGGGCGGTCGTGTCGGTAGATTCCCGTGTGCATCGGCACCTCGCTGGAGGGGGCCATCCGACCCGCCACCCGCTCGCCGTCGAGGTCGACGACCGGGACGTCCGCGGCGTCGAAGGCGTCGTACGGAACGCCGGTCGGCGTCACGGCGATGGCGTCGCCGTCGCGCACGCTGAGGTTCCCCGTTCGCCCGGGCGTCAGCTCGCCGAGCGCGGGCGCGTATTCGACGACCGCCGCGCGCGCTTCGGCCAATATGTCCGGGGCGGCGTCGCCGTTCATTCCGCCACCTCCGTCACGTCGGCGAACGCGTCGAGTCGATACGTCGGCCGCTCCCGGGAGCGGAGCTCACCGGCCGGCGGAGCATCGCCGTCGGCGACGAAGAGGGCGGTGTCCATCCCGAGCGCGTTCGCACCGGCGACGTCGGCCTCGACGTTGTCGCCGACCATGAGCGCCTCGCTGGGGCGGAGATCGAACGCCGAGAGCGCCGTGGTAAACGGGATCGCGCTCGGCTTCTCGCGGCCGACCTCCTCGGAGGTAACGAGCCGGTCGACGTGCCCGTCGATGCCGAGCCGGGCGAGCTTCTCCAGTTGGACGTGGGTGGTGAGGTTGGTGACGACGGCGACGGCGTGTCCGGCCTTACGCAACGCGGCGAGGGTCGCTGCGACGCCATCACAGAGCATCATCTCCGCCATGAACCCCTCCCAGTACGCGTCTCCGATCGCGAGCGCGGCCGCGGCGTCGTGCGTGTCGGCGTGGATCCGGAGGGCGCGCTTGAAGTAGAGGAACCGCTCGTGAGACGCCGCGGTGCCGCGTACCTCGCGTTTCGCGTCCCGCCGCGCGGTCGCGTACAGCTCGTCGAACGTCGAGCGATCCATCTCGTACCCGTGCTCTCGGAACGCCGCGAGCGCCGCTCGCTTGCCCGCCTCGTTGCAGGGCGCGTACGGGTACAGGGTGTTGTCGAGGTCGAAGAACACCGCCTCGTAGCTCATGACTCTCATCTCGACGGGGCGGTGACTTAAGCGTGGTTCGACGCGACACCCGCTTTGGCACCCCGACCTTATACACCGAGGCGCGGCGAGTCCCGCCGTGACCTGACGACCGGCCCGGTTCGGGCGAGGCGGACGTCCGGCGACCCGACCGGGAGCGACGCGGCCGGCTGTTCGCCATCCCTGCCGGTCGACGCCGACGCGCAGACGCCGCTCACTGCTCGTTCATCGCCTCGCTGGCGATGTTTCGCCCTCGAGAGTTCAGTGCCACCTCCCGACGCACGCGGACCTCCTCGACGACCTCCAGCTCGACGAGCCGCTCGAACGTCTCCTCGACGTCGTCGACGTCCATCCCGAGGAACGACGGGATTTCGAACGGGGAGACGCCCGAGTACAGCGCCATCAACACCTCCCGATCTCGGCTCGAGAGGTCGACGTTTGTCGAGCTCCGCTCTTCGCCCTTCCGGAGCCACGCCTCGACGAACCGCATCCGGTTGGGGTCGCCCGCGACGTGCGTCTCGATGCTCGTCCCCTCGTCGTCCGTGTGCGACACCTCGATCACCGGCTTCTTCTCGCCGCCGACGGTGCGTTTGGCGGCGTCGAGTCCGCTGATGTCGTCGAGATCGAACGCCACGAACGCGCCGTCTTCCAGCGCCGCGTTGAGTCCGTTCTCGTCGATCTTCACGCGCGCCTGCTGCCACCCGGTGTCCTGAACCACGCCTCCCTCGATGGCGGGGTGTTTCGCCATCACCGTCCGCTGGTCGAGCAGCGCCCGGTAGACGTCGCGCTCGAACTCCTCGTGTTCGGCCGCCGCGACGAGCAACACCTGATCGCCGAGGTCGAAGCTCACGTAGTTCGACACGCGCGCGACCGACTGGTTCGAATCGTGGCGGCCGCCGAGCCCTCGAAGCTTCGAGAGCGGAATCGTGCGCTTCCCGTCGTTGCCCGCCAGAATGAGCCGGCGGTTCGAGAGGAGCACGCGTCCCGGCGTCCACGACACGTCGCTCACCTTCCGCCCCTCGCGGACGGCGACCGCGAACCGGGCCTGCGTGTCGGCGATCTTGTACTCGTCCTGTTTGCTGGACATCTACGGCCCCCCCGCTCGAAGCTTCGATACCGCCGAGAACACCCGCTTTCGGACGGCAGCGCTCTCGTCGTCGGTCAGTCCCTCGAGCCTGTTCAGCGTCTCCTGACCACCGATCTGGCCGAGCACGAACACCGCCTTCGCTCGTGCCTCTTCGGGGTGTTCGGTTCCGATCCGGTCGAGGAGCCGGTCCTCGACGACGGGACCGCCGAGGCTCTTGAGACTGGTCGCCGCGAACTGAGCGGTCTGCGGATCGTCGTCGGCGAGCGCGTCCGCGAGCGCCTCGACCGCGAGCGTCGAGTCCGACTCCGCGACGCGGCCGAGGATCCACGCCGCGTTCCGTCGCTGTCGGCTCTGTTGGCCCTCTGAGAGGATCTCGGCGAGCGGGTCGACGACCGTCTCGTCGTCTGCCGCTTTCAGCTCCGACACGACCCGGTCGCGGACCGCGTGGCTCTGTTGGGTCGGGACGTTCGAGAGCAGTTCGATGATCGAGTACACGGCGGCGTTGCGGACGACCGCGCTCTCGTCGCCGAGCGCGCGCGCCAGCGGCTCGACCGGTTCCGGGTTGTTCGCTTTCCCGAGCGCGCCCGCAGCGATTCGGCGGAGCGGTTCGTCGCCGTCGTCGAGCAGGTCGAGCAGCGGTGCAAGCGCCTGATCGGTCCCGATGTTCCCGAGCGCGTTCGCCGCCGCGCGCTTGACTCGGGGCTCGTCGTCGAGCCGCTCGGTGAGCCCCGGTATCGCTCGCGGGTCCGCGAACGTGCCGCAGGCCTCACAGGCGCGGAGCCTGACGCGCGGGTCGTCATCGGAGAGCGCCTCGACGAGGGGTTTGAGCCCGTTCCCGTCTTCGAGGCGACCGAGCGCGCGGGCCGCGGCCATCCGCAGCTCGGGGCGATCGGCCTGCAGCGCGCGGGCGAACTTGCGCGCGGTGACCCACTCGGCCTCGGAGCCGCCGCCACCGCCCGTGAGCTCTCTGAGGAGGCGTTCCAGCGCCTCCTCACCGATTTCGTCGAGCGCGTCGACGGCGGCCCCCCGAACCTCCGGATCGTCGTCGGTCGTCGCCGCACGCAACAGCCCGTCGACGGTCGGCTGATCGTCGGTGTCGCCGAGCTCTCCTAAGAACTCGGCCGCCCGTTTCCGGACCGCGGGACTCTCGCTGCTCAGTCCGTCTCTGAGCCGTTCGACGTTCCCGTCCCGGGCGTGCTGGTACAACGACATCAGCCCCTCCGGTAGACTCGCCTGCGTTTGTCTATCGCCTCGTATCGGTCTGTTCGATCCGGCGGAATGCTCTCGGTCATCCCGAGCACCAACACGCCGTCGTCGGCGAGCGACGCCTCCAGCGTGTCGAACATCGCTCCCTTGTGATCAGCGTCGATGTAGATCAGGAGGTTGCGGCACAACACCACGTCGAAGGGACCGCGCGCGCCGTCGCTGATAAGATCGTGAGTCTCGAAGTCGACGAGCCGCTGGACCGCCGGGCGGACCTGGAAGGCGTCGTCGCTTCGTTCGACGTAGCGGTCCGGGTCGGAAAGCGGGTCGAGCTCCGCCGCGATATCCGTCGTCCGGGTGGTGTGGTACTCGCCGATGCGGGCGTTCTCCAGCGCCTCCTCGCTGATGTCGGAGCCGAGTACCTCGATCCGCGACTCGTCTATCTCGGGGTCGTCACACGCCAGCATCGCGACGGAGTACGGCTCCCGGCCGTCCGCAGAGGGCGCGGACCAGACGCGGACCCGACGCTGCTCGGCGGTCAGTTCTCGGAGGACCTCACGGAGGGCGTCCCACATCGCCGGGTTGCGGAAGAACTCGGTCACGTTGATCGTGAGCGCGTCCATCAGCGCCTGTCGCTCCGCGTCGTCCTCGCGGAGCAGTCGCTCGTACTCCGCGTGAGAGTCGGTGTCGCGCCGTCGCATCCGAGCGGTGATCCGGCGGTCGAGGTACGACTCGTTGTAGTATCCCGGCTCGAACGAGACGCTGTCGTCGATCTCCCTAAGCACGCCTTCGAACGCGGTTTCGCCGTTCATAGGCTCACCACGTCGAGGACGGCCACGACGTCGCCGTCGCCGAGGACCGCCGTGCCGCTCAGCCCCGGCGTCCCCGACAGCGGTCCGTCGAGCGGTTTCACGACCACCTCCTCCTGATCCAGCACGGCGTCGCAGTGGAGCGCGACCTGTCGGGTCTCCTCGCGGATGCGGACGAGCATCCCCTCGTCGGTCGCGGCGCCCTGTGTGGCCGAGGGTTCGGCGTCAGCCGTCGGATCGATGCCGCCGTCCGTCGTCGCCGGATCGCTGCGAGCGTCTCCCGTGCCCGAGCCGACCGCGGCCGAAGCGCCGCCGTCAGCGAGCCGTTCCTCGAGCCGTATCACCGGATAGAGGTCGTCCTCGTGGCGGACGATCTCGTCGCCGTGGACCTCCTCGACGTCGTCCGCCCGAGC
>CAZNOA010000096.1:0-6010 GCA_964574565.1 uncultured Halobellus sp.
TGGCGTCGGGCGACGAGACGACCGCGCCGGTCGACGAGTTCCCGCCGGAGTCCGGACTGCCGACGTACGAGGATTACGAGTAGCGGACGGGCCCCGTTCGGTCGGCCTCGACACCGCTCACTTAAACGCCTCCCGCAGGAAGACGAGCGCCCCGCCCAGCATCGCGAGGTTCCCGAAGAAGGCGAGCCGCTCGCCGCTTTTGTCGTCCTCGTCGGCGTTCCAGAAGTCGTGCATCGTCGCCGTCACGACCGTCAGGAAGGCGACCGCCGCGCCGGTCGAGAGCCGCGGGAGCCGCCAGAGCGCGATCCCGACCCCCGCGACGACCATCATTCCGGACGCGAACGGGGCCGCGATATCCGGCGCCGGCACCCCGGCGGACTCCGCGTACTCGATCGTGTCCTCCATGTCGCGGAAGTCCTCGGAGGCCTGCGCGGCCAGTCCGACGCCCAAAAGCACCCGCCCGAGCCGCGAGGGGACGCCCCGTCGTTTCTTCGCCGTTGCCTCGGACCCGATCTCGCCTGCGGTGTCGGTCATACTGACACTCATGATAGCACACCTCATAAATCGTCCCGTCACGGGATCCGAAGCCGGAGCAGTGCGGACGGCGGGTCGGCTCGTCCGCGGTCGGATGCGGTCGCTTTAGGTTCCCCCGCGCGTTTGCGTCGATAGACACGTCGCCCCGGCGGACCACACGCGCCGACGGACGCCCCCACGACCGGGTGTCGCGTCCGACCGCACCCATCAGCGGGCGACACCGAGAACCATGCAACAGTACCTCGATCTCGTCGACGACACGCTGTCGACGGGCACGTACAAGCCGAACCGGACCGGCGTCGACACGATCGCGGCGTTCAGCGGACAGTACACCGTCGACCTCGCGGAGGGGTTCCCGCTGCTCACGACGAAGAAGATGGACGGCTACCGTTGGAACTCGCTGATCCACGAGGTCCTCTGGTACCTCTCCGGCGAGGAACACGTCCGGAACCTCCGCGAGGAGACGAAGATCTGGGACGCGTGGGCCGACGATGAGGGGCGACTCGACACCGCATACGGCCGTTTCTGGCGCAGGTACCCCCTCCCCGACGGGACGGACGCGCTCCCGGGCGAGACGTGGCCCGAGGACGCCCACCGCTGGGTGACCGTCGAGGAAGGCCCCGACGGGACCGAGCGCCGGACGTTCGATCAGATCCAGTACGTGCTCGATACGCTCCGTGAGAACCCGCGCTCCCGTCGCATGGTCGTGAACGCGTGGCACCCCGCGAACGCGACCGTCTCGACGCTCCCGCCGTGTCACTACACGTTCGTCGTGAACGTGCAGGACGGCCGACTCAACCTCCATCTCACGCAGCGCTCCGGCGACATCGCGCTCGGCGTCCCGTTCAACATCGCGGCGTACGCGCTGCTCGCGAACGCGCTCGCCCAGCGGACCGGCTTCGAGGTCGGCGAGTTCGGTCACACGGTGGTCGACGCGCACGTCTACTGCGGCCGCGGCGAGCGCGGCGAGTGGTACGCGAAGAACCTCCCGTACGTCCAAGAGCGGCTCGCCAACGTCGAGACCGCGTCGGCGTACCGCGACGTGAAACGCTGGGTCGAGCGGACCGCCCCCGACGAGGCCGACGGCGAAGCGGGGTACGATCACGTCCCGGGGCTTCTCGAACAGCTCTCGCGAGAGCCCAGAGACCGCCCCCGGATCGATATCGCCGACAAGCCGCTCGACGAACTGACGTACGACGACATCACCGTCGTCGACTACGACTCCGCGGACGGGCTCTCGTTCGCGGTCGCGGAGTGATGGGGGGGAACGCAGGCGGCCGCGACGGCGGGCGGACCACGGAGGTCGACCCCGCGCTCGTCCTCGTCGCCGCGGTCGCCGAGAACCGCGTCATCGGCGCCGACGGCGCGATGCCGTGGCACTACCCCGCGGACCTCGCGCACTTCAAGCGGCTGACCGTCGGCCATCCCGTGATCGTCGGCCGGGCGACGTACGAGAGCATCGCGGCCCGGATCGGCGGCCCGCTCCCCGACCGGACCAGCGTCGTGTTGACGACCCGCGACATCGACGACGGCGACCTCCCTGTAGGGGCCGTCGTCGCGAACGACCTCGCCGAGGCCGTGTCGCGCGCGGCGGCAGACGCGGCCGAGCGCGGCGCCGAGGCGATCTACGTCATCGGCGGGGCGACCGTCTACGAGCAACTCCTCGACCGCGCCGACCGGATGGTGCTGACCGAGGTCCCGGAACGACCCGAGGGGGACACGCGATTCCCGTCGTGGGACGAGGGAGCGTGGACCGCCGTCGACCGGGAGACCGACGGCGACCTCGCGTTCGTCACGTACGAACGAACCGACGGGTAACACCCCGGGGCGACGATCGGGGGTGCCGCCCGATCAGCTCCGCAGCGCCTCGACCGGCCGCTCGTTCGCCGCCTTCCAGGCGGGGTACGCGCCGCTGACGAGACCGACGCCGACGCCGAAGCCGAGCGCCAAAAGCAGGTAGTACCCGTTCGTCGGGTCGAGCACGAGCGCCGCGTCAACCGCCGGCGTCGAGACCACGAGTCCGGCGACGAGCAGGACGGTGAGGACGGTCCCGACCGCCGCGCCGGCCGCGCCGATGAGCCCCGCCTCCGCGAGCAGCACGCGCAACACGTCGCGACGCGTCACGCCGACCGCGCGCATCACGCCGATCTCCTGTCTCCGCTCGACCGTGCTCATGAGCATCACGTTGAGGATCGAGACGCCGGCGACGACCAGCGAGATGGCTCCGAGCCCGAGCAGGAACCTGCTCAACAGGTCGAAGAAGTCGTTGATCTCGTCGACGATCGCGGCCAGCTCGAACAGGTCGACGCGCTCTTCGCGGGCGTTCACCTGCTCGCGGATGTCGTCGGCGGCGACACGCGCCGCCGCGCCCGACTCGGCGACGACGAGGGCTTGACCGTATCCGTCCGCCGAGAACGCCGACTCCGGCAGGAAGACGGCGCCGTCGGGCGCGACCGGACTGAACGTCTGCGTCTCGACGAGCACCGCGACTATCCGGACCTGCGAGCCGGCGATCTCGACGGTATCGCCGGCCTCGACGCCGAGGTCGTCGGCGATCCCGGCCCCGAGGATCGCCCCCTGTCTGTGTCGCTCCGGGAGCCGCCCGTCGGCGGCCTCGAAGGCGAGCGTCGGCTCCTCGACGCCGTAGACGGTCGCGAACGTCTGTCCGCTCGAACTGCCGACGAGCGCGTTGTCCGAGTACAGCGGCACGACCGCCGGCTCGCCGACTGCGCGGCGGATCGCCGAGACGTCCGCGTCGGAGAGGGAGTCGACGCCGGCGTCGGCGTTCGGGGTGACCACGACCTGCGTGCCGATGTCGCCGATGGCGTCTTGGGCGCCGAGCGCGAGCACGTTGCCGAAGATCCCGAGCGCGGCGACCGCGAGGACGCCGATACAGACCCCGAGAACCGCGAGCACCGTTCGGACCCGGTTCCGGCGCAGATTCCGGGCGGCCATGGAGAGCGCGGGTCGCCAGCCGCGCAGCCAGCCGGCGCGCTCCTCGGAACCGACCACCCGGCCGTCGCCGATCATCGCTCCTCCGACGCCGTCGCCGACTCGGGCCTCCGTCGCGCCGTCGGCGATTCGTCCGCCGTCGGCTCGTCGGGAACGCCCCCGACGAGCACCCCGTCCGTGAGCTCGACCACGCGGTCGGCGTACTCCTCGACGAGGGGGTCGTGCGTGACCGCGATCACGGCGACCCCCTCGGACTTCACCCGCTCGAACTCGGCGAGGATCGCCTCGCCGGTCTCCGTGTCGAGGTTCCCGGTCGGCTCGTCGGCGAGCAACACCGCCGGCTCGTTGATCAGCGACCGGGCGATGGCGACCCGCTGCTTCTGACCGCCGGAGAGCTCCGTCGGCTCGTGATCGAGCCGGTCGCCGAGGCCGAACCGCTCTAACAGGTCGGCGGCGCGACCGCTCGCGTCGCCGGGGTCGAACGCGGTCGGCAAGGCGACGTTCTCGACCGCGGTCAGCGTCGGCAGCAGGTGGAAGTCCTGGAAGACGAACCCGATCGACTCCTTTCGGGCCGCGGTGCGCTCGGCGACGGAGAGGCTCGTCACGTCGGTTCCGTCGAGCAGCCGCCGACCCGCCGTCGGGTCGTCGAGCAGCCCGAGCACGTTGAGCAGCGTCGACTTCCCGGAGCCGCTCGGCCCGACGACCGCGACGAACTCGCCCGGCCGGACCGCGAAGTCGACGTCGTCGAGGGCGACGACCGGCTCGGCGCCTCCACCGGGATACCGCTTGACCGCGCCGCGGAGTTCGACGCTATACATCGCGCCGACGGACCACTCCTCCCACGATCGCGAGCCCGGCGGCACCCACGAGGCCGACGACCGCCAGCGCACCGGCGAGGTCCCCGAACGTCCCACCCGAGCCGCCGCCGGTCTCCTCACCGTCGGGCATCGCCACGCTCACCGTCTCCGTGTACCGAACGCCGCGCTCGGTGTACTCGATTCGGACCGGGACCTCGTCCGCGGCGGTCGCGTTGACCGCGGTCCGCAGGTCGAAGCCGACGAAGTCGCTCGCGCCGAGCGTGCCGACGAAGTACTCCCCGCCGGCGGGCGTCGGAGAGACCCCCGGACCGTCCGCGACGGAGAGCACGACGCCCTCCATCTCGCCGGTCCCCGCGTTACCGAGGTTGGCGTCGACGACGATCCCGTCGTCGTCAGGCTGGACCGTCGCGTCGGTGATCGTCGGCGACGCCTCGCGGGGCGGATACGTTAGCGTCGACTCCGCGATGCGGTCAGCGCCCGCGCCGTCCTGTGCATCCGTCCCGGACCGGAACGCCGCCGTGAACGTCACGTCCGATCGGCGGTCGAGGGGCCCGAGGTCCACCAGCACCCGCCGCTCTTCGCCGGGGGCGACGTCCTCGACGACGAACGGACCGGAATCGACGGCTTCCCCGACCGCGGTGAGGCTCACGCGGTCGGCGGTCGTGGTACCCGTGTTGACGACCGTCACCTCGACCGGAGAATCAGCCGACTGCGCGGCTTCTGCGTCGTCGTCGCCGGTGTCGAGTCCGCCGCCGCCTCCGCCGAAGAGGCCTTCGATACCGCCGACGCCGAGCCCGCCGCCGTCGCCGTCGTCGTCGCTCCGGAGGTCAGCCGGGGAGACCGCCCGAGTCCGCAGGTCGAGCGCGACCTCGGCCGGCTGGACGTCGACGACGACGTCTCGGCGGACGGTCACCGTCTCGTCTGTCGTCGACTGCTCGGCGACGACTTCGACGGTGAGCCGCTGCTCGCCCGGCTCGTCGAACCGGGTCCACAACTGCGCGTCGAGCGTGTCGCCCGCCGAGAGCGCGCCGAGCGACGTCGCCTCGTCGAGGGTGCCGCCGTCGTCGTCGAGGAGTCGCACGTCGGTCACGTCGGCCGCCGCCGGGCTTCCCGCGGAGTTCGAGACGGTCAGGTTCAGCGCGGTCCGCTCGCCGACCGCCGGCTCGGTCGCGCTCGCCTCGACTTCGTCGATCACGATCCGGGCGTCGGACACCGCCGTGGCCCCGCCGACGGCCCCGAACACCGCGAGGAGGGCCACCAGCACGGCAGTCGTTCGGAGAGATATCAATGTTACATCTGTTACGGGACCGGTCGGCATATATCCGTCGTAGGGGGTCGAGAGAGCACACCAAAGCCGTTGCCGGTCTCGTCAGTCGGGTACCGGTTAAGGAGGGTTTTTCAACCGTCCGGCGTAAGGTTCGGTAATGAGCGAACGCGACACCGCGCGAGCGGGTGAGAGACGATGATGGGTGGCAACGACCAGCAGGCGTACGACCGCGGCACGTCGCTGTTCTCGCCCGACGGCCGGATCTACCAGGTCGAGTACGCCCGCGAGGCGGTCTCGCGCGGCGCCCCGAGCGTCGGCGTCCGGACGACCGAGGGCGTCGTCTTCGTCGCGATGTCTCGCCCCTCCTCGACGCTGATGGAGGCGGAGAGCATCGAGAAGCTCCACAAGCTCGACGACCACGTCGGCACCGCGAGCGCGG
>CAZNOA010000097.1:0-5968 GCA_964574565.1 uncultured Halobellus sp.
CACGGTTTCGAGCCCACGGACACCGCGTCCGTGGGCTCTTTCTATGTTCGTCGTGCGCTACCTCGTGGAACGAGTACGCTCCCTGCTAGCGATATTTCGCGCAAATTTCAATATTGAATCTCTCACCCATAAGTTTATGAATTTTCTCGCTGAAGTCAACATAAGATGGCCGCTCCAACCGCAGACGACCAGACTATCACGATACGGGCTGCCGCCGGCGGTTCGCCACGGGTTCGTGGTGGAGCGGCCCCGGAGCGAGTGATCTCCGTGCTGTTCGATACGGGTCTCGAAGAGTGGCGTCGCGGTTGGCGTCGGTCCGCGGTGTCGGCACCGTCTCGCGAGGCGATCGTCTCCGCGAGCGAGCTCACACGCGGTGCGGCCGCAACGACGCAGGTCGCTCCAGACGGACGGGTCGCATACACCGTCCTCGGACCGCCGGTCGAGGTGGATCGGGTGATCGCCGCGGTCGACGAACACCTCAGCGGTGCCGAGGGGAGCGACGTCCACCTGATCGTCGATAACGTGGCGCCGCTGATCGCCGATCAGGGGATTGCGGCGGGTGAAGCGCTCTTTTCCGGACTTCGAGGGCTCTCGTCTGAATCGATCGAAGGCGTGGTAGTCGGCTGTTCGATCGATGCGGAGACGGACCCCACGCTCGCGGCCGCGTTCGAGATGGCGGATGCGGTCGACGGGGGGAGTCCGGCGACCGCCGACCGCGTCGACCGACTCCGACGAGATGACCCGACGACGTTCGGCTACTTGCGCCGTCACTGGGCGGAAGCCCAGCGGGGAATCGAGGCTTGCGGCCGCAACTATCCCCAGTCGAAGCAGGTACACGCGGAGATCGCCGACCCGGAAACGACACCGCGGACGCTCGGTGCGGCCCTCTCCGGACTCGTGACGCTCGGGGTCCTCGAGACGTGGACCGAGACCGTCGGTCCGACCAGATACGACCTCACTGCGTATCGACCGGAGCGGCTGTGGGACGTCGGGCTGGTCTTTGCCTCTTCAGAGCCGACTGACGCGCCCGACGGTTCGACGACCGACTGACGAATCTGACGGTTCGGCAGGCGACTGATCGGAGAGAGGGACCCGTCTCGGTGGGTCCGTGGCACTTCTTAGACGCCGCTTCGAGGCGATTCTCACTGGCTGCTTCGGGACGGTCCGTCGGGGGCGGGAACGCTGAGGTCGACGTCGGTGACGGTGCCGTCCGGTTCGAGTGAAACGATACCGAGCGTGACGGTGTCTCCCGACTCGTACCGACTGGAAATGGTCTCGAGAACTCGTCGTTGGTCGAGTCGCTCCCACACGGCCTCTGCGACGAGCGACCGGAACGCTTCGGGATCGGTCCAGCCGGAATCGACATCGGTCGGAACCTGAACCACGAACTGAAGCTCGTCGTCGGTGAGGTGAATACCGACGCCGAAGGTGTCCGCGCACATGGGTGGACGTTCGCGGCGTTCGTTGAAATCCTCATCGGACAGGCCTCACCCGCGACGTGGTCGTCAGTCCCGAAACGGGTAAGCGGTGGGGGCGAGAACCACCCGATAGATCTAATGGCGGCCGATCCACGCGTATCGCCGAAAGCGGGGCTCGTCACCGCGGTCGTGGCGGTGAGCGCGGGAGCGATCCTCGTCAGACTGAGCGACGCGCCGAGTTCGGTCGCGGCGTTCTATCGCGTCCTGTTCACGACGCTCCCGTTGCTACCGATCGCCGCCTGGCGGTATCGAAGCCATTTCGCGCGTATCACGCGACGGGACTTCGCGTTCGCCGTGTTGTCCGGGCTTGCGTTGGCGCTTCACTTCGCGGCGTGGTTCGAGAGCCTGTCGTGGACGAGCGTCGCAGCGAGCGTGACGCTCGTTCAGGCGCAACCCGTGTTCGTCGCGCTCGGCGCGTGGCTCGTGTTACGAGAACGGGTGACACGTCGAATGGTCGGCGGCATCGCCGTCGCCATCGTCGGGATGGTCGCGATGTCGTTCGGTGACCTCCTCGGCGGAGTCCTCGTCGGCCCGCGGCCCCTCTACGGCAACGCGCTCGCGCTGTTCGGTGCGGTAATGGCCGCCGGATACGTGCTCGCCGGTCGATCGCTCCGTCAGCGACTCGCGTTGGTTCCGTACGTGGTGGTCGTTTACAGCGTCTGTTCGGTCTCGCTGCTCGGCATCGTCCTCGCGGAGGGCCACGCGCTCACCGGCTACCCGGCCAGCGAATGGGGTATCTTCGTCGGGCTGGCCGTGGGGCCGGGTCTGTTCGGTCACACCGTCCTCAACTGGGCGCTCGCCCACCTCGAGTCGAGCGTCGTCTCGGTGTCGCTACTGGGCGAACCGGTCGGTGCGACGATTCTCGCCGTGATATTCCTCTCGGAGGTTCCGACGACCGTGACGGTGGTCGGTGGCATCGTCGTGCTCGCTGGGATTCTGCTCACAGCGACCGGCAGCGAGGCGTGACCCCTCGCGGTGGATCACGCGTCGAACCGAGCGACCGTCCGTCGGTGTCGATCCCGAAACATCCCTTCGAAACCGACCTTCGCGAAGGGGCCGACGGCGTCGCCGAGCGGGCCGAATGGAAGTCGGTATTCGACCGTGTCGACGAGCAGGGTCTCGTCGCCGTCGGCGTGGAACGCGTGCGTGTGGTTCCACGTCCGGAAGGGTCCGCCGACCATCTCGTCGACGAACCGAGCGCTCGCCTCGACCGGCGCGTCGCCGTCGGGGTCCCGCTCGACGATCCGTGACTCCCAGCGCTGCCGCGGCCCGACGCCGAACGGACGCATCGACATCCGAATGCGGGAGCCCTCGACGAGCACGTCGGGGTTAACCGCTCCGTCCGGTCCCTCGACGCGTTCGATCTCCAGTCGCATCCAGTCCGGCGTGAGCTCGCGGAGTCCGTCGATCGTGGAGTGAAACGCCCACACCTCGTCGATGGGGGCCGGCACGCGCGTGGTCCGTCGATACGTCGGCATAATTCACGTACGGTGCGACCGGGCAAAAACCCTCCTCGATCGCAGTCCAGCCTGCCCGGTACCGCCCGGGGTGTTCCGATCGAAACCGGAATACGACCGCGGCTCCAGTGATCGGTAATGGAACGAGGTGCGATCGACATCGATGGGCTTGCGGGCCCCTTTGACCTCCAAGCGACCGTCGAGAGCGGACAGAGCTATCTCTGGAACCGCGCCGACGGCGAAACGTACGAGGACCTCCATGCCCACGGGGGCGACGAGTGGTACGAGACCGTCGTCTCCCCGATCCCGAGAGTCATCGAGGAACGGGTACCGGTTCGAGTCAGACAGGAGGGCGGTGTACACGACGGCACGCTTCACTGGGAGTCGACCACAGACGCCGTTCCGCTGCTCGAACACCTGTTCCGGCTGGACGACGACCTCGACGCCATCCTCGATTCGACGTCTGACCTCCCGCTTCTCGAACGCGCATACGACGCTTACGAGGGGATGCGCCTGACCCGCGATCCGGTGTTTCCCTGTCTGATATCGTTCATCTGCTCGGCGCAGATGCGGGTCGCGCGAATACACGGGATGCAGCGTCGGCTCCGGGAGACGTACGGTGACGTCGTCGAACTCGACGGCGAGCCGTATCGCGCCTTCCCCACGCCGGGGCAGCTCGCTGCCCGCACGGAGTCGGAACTCCGCGACCTCTCGTTGGGATACCGGGCACCGTACGTCCGCCGGACCGCCGAGATGGTCGCGTCCGGCGAGGCAGACCCCGACGACGCGGCGGCGCTCCCGTACGAGGAGGCCCGCGAGTCGTTGACGCGGTTCGTCGGTGTCGGGGAGAAGGTCGCCGACTGCGTGCTGTTGTTCTCGCTCGGCTTCCTGGAAGCGGTGCCGCTGGACACGTGGATCCGGACGACCATCGAGGAGTATTACCCGGACTGCGAACGCGGGAACTACGCCGAGACGTCTCGGGCGATCCGCGAGCGGTTCGGCGGCGCGTACGCCGGATACGCACAGACGTACGTGTTCTACTACCTCCGAGCGGGCGGCGAGTAGTTCTGGACGGACGCCGCGAGCTCCGGAGGGGGGATGAGTAGATCCGGACGGACGGGGATCCGGCCGAAGTTTCATACCGATTCGTGTGGTACCGAGGCGCGTGATGAACTGTCGAGTCGTCGTGGAGGCCGCCGTCCCCGTGTACGACGTCGAGACCGCCGAGGAGGCGGTTCGGATCGCCATCTCGAAGACCGGGAAAATGCTGAACCCGGACCTCAACTACGTCGAAATCGAGACCGGCAGCCGGACCGCGCCCAGCGGCGAAGAGCTGCCGCCAGCGTTCGTCGCCGCCGACGAGGCCCTCGTCGCGCTCGAACTGCAGATGGACGTGTTCGACGTCGACCGAGAAGAACACGCGAGCCGTGTCGCCCGAAAAGAGATCGGGCAACGACTGCGGAACATCCCGCTGGAGGTCCTCGCAGTCGAGGAACTGGAGCGCGAGCCAGATGAAGCCGAAGCGGGGGTCGATGATGCCGAGGCAGAGACGGCGAATCGGAACGCCGACTCATCGTCCGAAAGCGACCTGCGGCCGGAGGACGTGGACTGAGCCGTCAGCGGGGTCAGAGGGCTTTTCGATCGGACACCGCTAGAGAGCCGGGCAGTCGACGTTGTCACTCTCTGGCACACAGGTGATAACCAATCGAACCAAAGACTCGGTTCAGTCTGCGGTCGGGGCCAGCGGCTCCGATTCGGCCTCTTCCATCGGCTCGGTGATTCCCTCAGTCAGCTTAAATACCGCGGCTTTGTGGTCGGTTTTCGATTTGTGAATCGACGTCGGTTTGACGCCGAGTTCTTCGTAGGCTTCGAGGTCGATGTCCTCGTTCCAGAACTCGCACTGCTTTCGTACTTCTGCGAGGAGGCCGTGAAGATGGATGAGTTCTTGCTTCTTCATGAGTAACAGTCCTTTGCTACCGGAGGTTTATATTATTATCTTGAGTCACGTTACCACGGAGTGCGCGAAAAACCCCGAATACGAGCCGTAGCAAGCCGTTATTCGTTATCGATCGGGATAGATCTCTGCACCGAGATATCGGTATCGGGGTGATCGTATCGGGCTCAAACGTCGCCACGGCTCGAATTCGAGAGGAATTCCGAGCTACTGGAACTGTTTGACCGCTTCGAGGTCGCGTTCGGTGCGCATGAACTGTGTCAGGCGACTGGTCGCGTGGCAGTTCGGACAGCTGTAGTTCGAGCGGAGGTCCTGGAGTTCGGCTGGGTTCTCCTGCCAACTCTTCCCGCACTCCGAACAGACGAGCCTGACGAATGCGTCCACCATACAGAGGAGTATATGACGCCGCCGGGTTAAAAACGTGGGTGACGATACCACACCTCGTCGACGGCGGATCCGCTTGCCGCCGTCTTCCGCCGGCGTCAGGTCCGCTTCAGGCGACCAGCCCTTCGCTCGCTTCGAGAAGCTCCTTGTATCGATTCCGGATCGTCACTTCGGAGATGTCAGCAACGGCCGACACCTGGCTCTGTGTCACCTTCTCGTTGGAGAGGAGGGCCGCGGCGTACACCGCGGACGCCGCGAGGCCGACCGGCGACTTCCCGCTCGTTATTCCCGCTTCCTTCGCACCGTCCAGTAGCTCTTGGGCGAGGCGCTGCGTCTCCTCGGAGAGCTCCAGTCGCGAGGCGAACCGCGGGACGTAGCTGCTCGGGTCGGCGGGCTGAACGCGCAGACCGAGCTCGCGGATGACGTACCGATACGTCCGCGTGAGCTCCATCTTATCGACGCGCGACACCGCGGTGAACTCGTCGAGGCTCCGGGGGTTGCCCACCTGTCGGGCGGCGGCGTACAGCGAGGCGGTCGCGACGCCCTCGATAGAGCGTCCCGGCAGCAGATTCTCGCTCAGCGCGCGACGGTAAATGACGGAGGCGGTCTCGCGGACGTTGTCCGGCAGGCCCAACGCGCTGGCCATCCGGTCGATCTCGCCGAGCGCCTGCTTGAGGTTGCGCTCCTTCGAGTCG
>CAZNOA010000098.1:0-5936 GCA_964574565.1 uncultured Halobellus sp.
TGACGAGCTGGCGGGAGGCGGTGTCGCCGCCCGCGGCGCCGCCGCCGGCCGCGCTCCCGCCGAGGGTGGCGTTGCGGGCGGCCCGCCCGGCGAAGCGCTCGATGACGTCGGCGGTTCGCTGGTCGGAGGCGTTCAACTCGACGGTCTCCCAACCCATGTCGTTCGCGAGCGCGTGAGCCGCGCTCGTCTTCCCGACCCCCGGGCTGCCGTGGAGGACGACGGCCTCGCGGTGGTCGTCCCACGAGCGCGCCCACTCCGCGAAGGCGTCGCGGGCCTTGTCGTTGCCGCGCACCTCAGAGAGCGTGGTCGGGCGGTATCGCTCCGTCCAATCGGCCATTACCGGTGGTAGGGGTGTCCGGCGTTTAGTGGTTCCGGAGGGTCACTCGTCGGCGCCCGTCTTCAGATCGAGTCGGGGGGCCAATCCGTCGTACGTCTCGTCGCTGGAGACGATCGTGTCGCCGTCGGACCACGGTCGGCATCTCGCCTTGAGGATTTCGCGAGGGGGTCGCGGACGGAAGGGCGGGCGACGGTGGTCTTTCAGAGGCCCGTGGGTCCGAAGAGGAAGCAGTTCCCGGCGCGGAGTCCCTTTGAGGATTTCAACAAGGCCACTCAGCCCTATTTGAGCGATATACGTTTCCACAATTAGCGCACTTTCAGTCGTTGCTGAATGATCTCATGCCAGACGGTGGTACATTACTGAGTTGTTATTGCCCCGGAAGCTACCGGGGGAACGCCTCTCTCTCTGCCCGATCGTCATCAGGACCGAGTTCATCGGGAAGTTCGTCGACGGCTGGACCTGCTAATCCAATCGCTACGTGCCACGCAACTACCTCTGAGTCAAGTTGATCGAGACGGAAGTCGATCTGTAACTGGTACTCACCTTCAACCTCACAGGATCCGCCAGTAGAGAAGCCGCAAGTGGTCCCACTGGGATGATAAGTAACGAGATGATGCGCTTCGTCTTCAGAATCAACTAACTCATATGTGAAGTCACCGCGATCCTCGTAGAACTTCAGTGCTCTTTCAACTTCTAATTCAACAGATGTCGGGACTGACCCTCCCTCAGAACGAACGTAGAATTTGACTGGGCTTGACGTCTCGAACTCATTATACGTGCTAGACATCTGCTCTTCTGGCTTATCACCGTGTTCAAGACCGAGCGTGTGTCCCAGCTCGTGTATCGTTGTATCGACCATTACCGGGTCGGATAGTCGGTGGTCAACGCTCAGATGAACAGTCTGATCAACGTCGCTAGTGACTAAATCAGCACAGCCGAGGTAGGACTCACTGTGTTCAGTCCCACACGTGGTTGACTGCTCGAAAGTCAGCACCTTATCAGCTGCAGATCGTCTTTCGACGATCTCGTACTCCACATCGAACGAGAGGTACTCGTCTGCGTTGGTTTCCCAGTATGACGTACTCTCATCGATGACGTGAGATACGTCACGCTCCACTTGAGAGTCGTCGATATAAATAGCGATCTCGGTTGACCCGTAGTAACTCGGATGTGTTACTCCGACATTCTGCTTATGGTTATCATCGCGTGTTGTGACCTCCAGAGAGTATGTTCCCTGTTCGGCGTCAATTTCAGTTGTTTTGAAGGAGATTGTCGTCTCCTCTCCACCGTCTAATTCGATTGTTTCGGTCATTTCATGGCCAACAAACGATGCAGTCATATCAGAACTACCGGATAAATCACCCGTGTTCTCGATATCCACATCAAACTGAGCTGGAGACCCTACCGGAAAACCATTAGCACCATCGATATTGGTAATCTCGAAATTCGATGGTTTTGGGTCCAACACTTGGATCTCCTCGGTCTCGCTTTCTGAATCCAACTGCAACACGAGATCGTACTCGCCGGGCTCCAAATCTGACGAATTGAAATATACCTGTATATCCTCAGAACTATCGGGAGCTAGCACCTCAGTTGAATTGTGGATTTCTTGCCCAGCAAACGTAGCGGAGAAGCCGGTTGAGATGTTCGTTTCCGCACCGTTGATTATTCTAACCGTTGCGTAATCTGCTGAGTCGTAATTGATAGTATCTGGCGCTGTAGTCGTTTCAATACTAATACCAGATTGTCCATCTGACCCGGCTAAACCGCTACATCCAGCCAAAAGTACAACGATAGCAATTAAAGAGCCCCTATTCAGAACGTGCATACTACCAACTAATTCTTGATGTCACTTATTCTTACGGTAAAGAATTTCACTTTAGTTGATGATTTCATCGGACCTCGACGATGATTGAGAAAAACAGATATTGAGAGTAGATCTGCGAGTCTGCTCGAGTTTTGGCTGTTCGATATCAGTGAGTGACTTATTTGCGTTTGCTACCTGCATATGCACGCCGATCTGCTCTTATGTGTGTATTTCATGCAGTTTTATTAAATATAACTAATAAATTTGGACCAATTATGGAGTGTGATCTCTGTGGGGAAAAGATGGACCGACTCGAGTACAATTGTAGGAGGTGCGGCAACGTCTATTGTCCAAAACATCGGCTTCCAGAGTCACACGATTGCATCGGACTGAAAATTGAGAAAGCGGAACGAGCGCTCAAACGGAAAGAAAACGAAGCCGTACCGTGGTTCAAAGACGGCTTTCGGTTATCGAATGTCGGAAAAGAAGAGAGTCGGACGAGTTCAACCGGACGACGCCCGGACGATCCGATAGCTTCTGACGATAAGTACCGAGCAGCGAATACGAGCGAAGAGTGTAGCACCTGTGGAACTGGCTTATTTGAACATGAAGCAGCCGGCTGTCCACACTGTGGTGAGATCTACTGCGGCGACCACCTTTCCGAACACCGCCGGAATTGTAGTCACCGCGACCCGGAGAGTGTCGATTCGGCCAAAACCGTTCAAGAGCACTATCAGAAACGGACGAGAGAGAAGCAAGAAGAGCTGAGGACGCGAGCTGATGAGCTCGAAGCGGAGCGGAAAAGACGCTATTCAAGCCCAAATATGAATCTCGATGGGAGCTTGGAGGAGCCAGAGTATGAGGAAGATATCCAGTCGATTGGTGGTGACGGCGAAACAGATGTCGCGTCGCCTGGAGGCGTCAGCACCACCACTTTCGCGATAGCAGTTGTGATGCTCGCAGTAGCGGCTGGAATGATATTCCTATTCATTTCGTTGTGAGATTTCGATCAGCGGGTCGGTTCTTCGCGTCAGCTGTATAATACGGTTATAAGAGTCCTGAACATCGGAGCCAGTAAAATTTCGTATGGGACCGCTGAGAGTCGAACTCAGGTCCTACGGACCCCATCCGCAGAGGATACCACTACCCCACGGTCCCGTGCTACACGCGGAAAAACGAGAGTCCGGTAATTAAGGACTTCGTTTCAGGCGTCGCCGTCTTCCCGCGGAACCACGAGGTCGCCGTCGTCGCGCACGGCGAGGCTCGCGATCGGATCGCCCTCGTAGGTCGCCAATCCTTCGCTCCGCCCGAGCACGTAGCCGTCGCGATCCGCGCTGATCGAGTCACGGTGTGCGCCCGTCGCGGAGACCACGTCGGCGAGGAGGTCGCCCTCGGCGAACGACTCTCCGGCGGCGACGCGATGCCGGAGGAGCCCCGAGACGTCGGCGGTCGGGCCGCGGAACCGACGGACGGGAAACTCGACCGGCGCGGGGTCGAGGGAGTCGCCCGGCTCGCCGACGGACTCGGGAACCGCCGCCGCCGGAACGACGCCGAGTTCGACTGCGGCGCCGACGATTCCGGCGACGCCGGCCTCGACCAGCCGGTCGTCGACGACGCTGTGCGCGCCGAGCTCGGCGGTGAACGCCGGAATGCCGGCCTCGTTGAGGACGGCGCCGGCGGTCGAACGCTGAAGGTTCTCCTCGACGTACTCCGCGGCGGGGTACTCGCGGACCGCCGGGAAGCCGAAGGCGGCCACGAGCCGACCGAGCTCGTCGGAGAGCGAGACCGCCTCGTCCTCGCTGCGGCGCTCCCCGTAGAGCACGCGGTCGCGGATCGCGAACGGCTCGCTGCCGACCCCGGCGGTGTGACAGTCGATCAGGGCGTCGGCGACGACGCCGGTCCCCGCGGGCTCCGCGATCGGGGGGTTCACGGGCGCATGGTCACCGTTATCCTCACCTGCGACGTCCTCCTCCGTCTCGTCGACCCCCTCGACCGTCCGGCCAGTCTCCTCGACCGTCTCACCCGTGATCGCGGCGTACAGCCGGGCGTCGATCCGCTCCTGTAGCTTCGGCGGTCGAGCCGACTCGGCGTCGGCGTCCGGGAAATGGCGGTTCGGGTCCTCGTCGGCGTAGTACGTGTGTCGGGCGTTCCGCCGGAGCCCCGCCGGCGAGACGACGGGGACCGCGACGACCGTTCCGGCGAGGTCGGAGCGAACGCCGGCGAGCGTTTCGACCGCATCTTGCACGACTGCGACGCCGGTGGCCTCGTCCCCGTGAACCCCGCCCGTGAGCCACAGCGTGGGACCGGGATCGGCTCCGTTGACGATGACGACCGGAAGCCGTTCCGGCGCCCCGGTCGGGAGTTCGGCCACGGAGAACCAGCCGCGCGCGACCTCGCCCGGAGCGGCGCTGGCGCCGCCGAGCGCGACCGTTCGGGTGTCGGCGTGGTCGGCCCCGCTTTTTCTGCTGCCCCCGTCTTTGTCGTCGCCGTCTCCGCCGCCGGTGTCCCTGTCGTCGGTATCTGCCCGCTCGCGGTGTTCGCTGCTGGTGTCGTCGTCGCGATCGTCCATACACGACCCGCAGCCGGACCGGTTATAAAAGAACGCGTTCCAGCGAGACGACGACCCCGGAGTCGGCCTCCGGATCGCCGACCAACCGCCCGAGACACACCGCGGTGCCGTTCGGCGTGTGACAGGCGACGAGCGGGGCGTCGTCTCCGCGACGGTCCCGGTCGTTCTCGGCGTCCGCGTCGCCGTCGACTCTCTCCATCTCATCGACCCCCTCCACCCCGATAACGCCGGGCGCGTACACGGGCGCTCCGGTGGCGACGTTGCGCGCGGCGGAGGGCGCGACCGTGACCGACGGGAGGTGAACCAAGGCGTCTTCCGCCGGACGGACGACCGCACGGAGGAACGCGTCGTCGCCGTCTTCCGCCCACGCGAGCGCGTCGAACAGGTCCTGAAGGGTGTGGAGGTCTCGGTCGTCGAACGGGTCCGTGGCGGTCCGACGGAGGTGTCCCATATGCGCGCCGACCCCCGTCGCGAGACCGATGTCGTGACAGAGCTTTCGGACGTACGTCCCGGACTCACACCGGATCCGAATGAGGGCCTGCCGGTCGGCGATCTCCAAGACGTCCAGATCGTGGATCGTCCGGGTTCGGAGCCGGCGGGTCACCGCGCTCTTTCGCGGCGGCTTCTGGTAGATTTCGCCCTCGAACTCGGCGACGACCTCGCGGAAGTCCGCCGGCGCGGAGCCGTGGAGTTCGAGGACCGAGACGTACTCCTTGCGCCCCTCCAGAAACACCTGCGCAGCGCGCGTCGCATCGCCGGTCAGCGTCGGGAGACAGCCCGTGACCTTCGGGTCGAGCGTCCCCGCGTGTGCCACCCCGTCGATCGGCTCGCCGTCGGGATCGAGCGCCGTGAGCGTCTCGTTGATCGCGTCGCGCACCCACGCGGAGAGCTGGTGCGAAGAGGGACCGGCGGGCTTGTCGACGTTGACGACGCCGAACCGGAGAAGCTCCGGGACGGAGCGCGACTCCGGCGGTGCTCTGAGTGGATCACTGGCCTCGTCCACGCGGGGATCGGCCCCCGGGTCGGGAGCGGAGTCGTCGGAGCGGTCTGGTGTGTCTGTCATGCGGGGAGTGTGGTCGCGAGATCAGAAGTCGTAGTTCACGCCCTCGATCGGCGCTTTCCCCTCGTCGTCCGCGGGGTCGTACGCCTCGACGGTCGCGACGAGGACGTCGAGGAACCGGTCCGGGCTCCAGCGAGCGGTGTTGTACGCGGCGTCGTAAATC
>CAZNOA010000099.1:0-5855 GCA_964574565.1 uncultured Halobellus sp.
GTGCCGGAGGGGTCGGTCTCGAACAGACGCGGCTCGCCGTTCTCGATGCCGCCGACGATCAGCGCCACGCCGAAGGGGCGCGCGCCGCCGACCTGCGTGTACTGTTGGATGTGGTCGGTGATGTTCTTCGTCAGCGTCTCGATGCCGATGTCCTCGCCGTAGCGGAGCTGGTTCACCTGCGCCTGTCGGCGGGCGAAGTCGATGAGCTGGCGGGCGTCGGCGACGTGACCCGCGCTCGCGACGCCGACGTGATCGTCGGCCTTGTGCAGCTTCTCGATGCTCGCCGGCTCCATCAGCGGGGACCGAGCGCGCTTGTCCGCCGCGAGGACGACGCCGTCCTCGGCGCGGACGCCGACGCTCGCCGTCCCCCGTTTCACTGCCTCCCGCGCGTACTCGACCTGGTAGAGCCTGCCGTCGGGAGAGAAGATGGTGATGCCGCGGTCGTACGCCTGTTGTTGGGATTGGCCCTGCATGATATCACTCGATGTCGAACGCCGTCGCGCCGACGTAACCCGACTCGGCCCCGACGTCGCACGCGTCACCGCGCACGATCGCAGGCCGCTCGGCGCCCCCGAACGCGACGTCTCGCTGTGTAGAAACACCGCTCGCGCGACCCATATATCTTTCCTCACAGGCACGCACCGTCCCCGAGATCCCACGAACGTGGATCCCGACGGGATCGCCGTCGACCTCGCTCACGCACGCGATCGACGCGCGGGCGTCGTCGACGTGGCCGTGGCGAACGCGGACGATCGCTTCGCCCTCCCCCTCGGCGTGAGAAAACGAGAGCAGCGTCAGATCCGCGTCCGCGCTGCCGGCGTCGCCGACGAGGTTGCCGGCGGCGTACCACAGCGCGCGCTGGAACCCCCGGCGGTCGAGCTCGGCGTCGGGCCACGTCTCGATCCCGACCGCGAGGTACCGCCACCGCGGTCGGAGGTGTTTCGGGAGGTGTTTCATCGGGTGCGGATCAGGCGGCCTCCGGGACCATCCGCTCGGCGACGATCACCGCCACCTGATCGTGGACGCGCTCGACCGCGGTCACGGCGAAGCCGACCGCGGTGAACGCCTCGACGAGGGTCCCGACGGTGGCGGGGTCGTCGACCTCGGGGCTGTAGAAGGGGGCTTCGGGGTCCGGCTGCTCGAAGAAGGCGACGTCGCCGAGGACGATCCGACGGGCGCCGGTGTCCGCCATCGCGCGGATCGCCTCGCGCTTCTCGTCGTCCGCGAGGTGATGGAGCGCGAAGTTCGAGGTGACGACGTCGACGCGCTCGTCCTCGTCGACGGCCGGCTCGCGGAACTCGCCGTACGCGAACTCGACGTTCGAGAGACCGGCCGCCTCCGCCTTGCGCCGCCCCTCGTCCATCATCCCCTCGCTGATGTCGCGTGCGAGCACGCGGTCCGCGTCCGGTGCGAGTGCGAGCGCGATGGCGCCGGTGCCCGCGCCGAGATCCACCACCACGTCGTCGGGTGCGGGGTCGGCGTACGCGACCACGAGGTCGGCGCAGGCGCGGTACTCGTCGCTCTTCGAGTCGTCGTACTCGTCTGCCTTCTCCGAGAACCGCGCGGCGTGCTCCTCAACGGTCTTCTTCATACCGACCACGTCGGACCCCCGGCTGTATGAAGGCCTCGGAGCGTCGCTCTCGGTTCCGGGTCGCGATCGCTTCCCACGCGCGCAGCCCCTCACGGATCCACTCTGGGTCGAACCCGGCCGCCTCGCCGGCCGCGACCAGCTCGCGGGGCGCGCGGAGTTCCAGGTGAGAGCGCGGGTTCGCGCTGACGACGTGAGGAGCGTCGTAGTAGGTCACGATCTCGCGGAGCTTCCGCAGGTCGGAGAGCGCGCGGACGCGCTTGCCGCCGGTCGCGCGGAGCAAGGGGCCGAAGTCGAACTCGACGTGGACGTCGTTGTCGCGCGCGGCCTTCGCGAGCACGTGGTTGAACTCGCCGGACCCCGTCATCGGCCGGGAGAGGACGTCGACCCTGGGCTCCTCCACCGCAAAGCGGTTCAGGGCGTTCTCGCCGCCGACGAGAGAGAGGACGGTGCAGTCGGGACGGTGGTTACCCACCGCGCCGGAGGCGCTCTGCGTGCTCTCGGCGTCGATCTCGACCGCGTCGACGACGTCAACGTCGTACTCGTCGGCGAGCGCGTCCGGGTCGCGGGCGGGAGCCGTCGCCGCGTCCTCGTCACCAGCCGACCCTGAGGGCGCGTCGAGCGACTCCCGCGTTCGGACGACGATCCCGTTGTAGCCGTACCGGGCCGCGGTCGCGGCGTGGCGGGCTGCGGTCGCCTCCCCGTCGGGATGGGCGTGAACGGCCTCGTACATGCTCGCTCGTTTCTGCCGCGGCGGTATCGTCGTTGCGCTTTCGTGACGGCCCCGAGGGGTTTTTGAGGCGGTCCGGGAAACGACGCGTATGGCTGCCGATCTGGAGGAGAAGACGGACCGCTACGAGGAGATGCTCGCGGCGGCGCTCGCGGCAGCGGAGCCGCGTCCGCCCGCCGATACCCCGCTCGGCGAGGTCGCGGCCGACGTGACGGAGATGGCCGAGTCGTACTTAGACGACGGGCGGCACTTCCGTGCGGACGGCGACCTCGTCAACGCGCTCGCCGCCTACTCGTACGGCTACGGCTGGCTCGACGCCGGCGTCCGGATGGGGCTGTTCGCGGTGCCCGACGACACCGAGCTGTTCACGACCTGAGCGGTCGGATCTCGCGGATAGCGGCCCGCAGTGATCGGTTCCCCTCCGCGACGGCTGGAATCAATTTATCCGATGTAACGGTAACATGTTCTGGTATCCCGCACGGCGCCGAACGCGTGCGGCAGCGTGGTTTCACGCGATATCCGACCGATACACCCGGTAGACGGACTGAGCGTCGTTTTCTTTCCTTGCGTATTCGTCTCACACCACGACAAACATAACCTTGAGACATCATAGCCGGGACTGAATATTCTCCATAGCCATACCCCCTTATCCGTAGGGGCGAAATGATGTGTTATGATGGATCGAAGGCAGTTCCTCAGCGGCACCGGCGCGGCGATCGGCGGCTCTCTGCTCGCCGGCTGCGTCGGCGGGAACGGCGGTCGGACGGTGACGGTCGACTACGCCTACTACAATCCGGTCAGCCTCGTGTTACGCGAGAAGGGATGGATGGCGGAGGCGTTCGAGGAGACGGACGTCGAGATCGAGTGGGTGTTGAGCCTCGGCAGCAACCAGGCCAACGAGTACTCACAGGGCGGTCAGGCCGAGGTCGCCTCGACCGCGGGCGTTGCAGCGCTGATGGCCCGCTCGAACGGCGTGCCGATCACGACGCCGTACATCTACTCCGAGCCGGAGTGGACGGCGCTCGTCGCGTTCGAGGACAGCGACATCGAGACCGTCGCCGACCTCGAAGGGAAACAGATCGCCGCGACGCGCGGCACCGACCCGTACTTCTTCCTACTGCAGGCGCTCGACGAGGCGGGGCTCAGCGAGGACGACGTCGAGGTCGTCCACCTCCAACACCCCGAGGGGCAGTCCTCGCTGGTTCAAGCTGACGTCGACGCGTGGGCGGGCCTCGACCCGCACATGGCCGAACTGGAGCTCGAACACGACGGCGCGGAGCTGTTCTTCCGGGAACCGGCGTACAACACGTACGGCTTCCTCAACTTCCTCGACGAGTTCGTCGCGGATCACCCAGAAGACGCTCGCCGCGTCATCGAGGCGTACGAGCGCGGTCGTGAGTGGGCCCTCGAGAACCCCGAGGAGACCGCCGGCATCCTCGCGAGCGAGTCCGACATGTCCGAACCCGTCGCCGAGCGCGTGTTCACCGAGCGCAACGACCTCTCACAGCCGATCCCGGGCGACGAACACCGTGACCTGCTCGGCGATCTCGCGCCGATCCTCGAACGCGAGGGGCTCGTCGACGACGACGCGGATCCGACCGGCAGCATCGACGACCTGATCGACAGCGAGTTCGCGGCCGACGTCGCGGGGGGCGATTGAGATGGCAACGACGCTGGAGACGGACGGCGAAGGCCTCGGGGTGACGCTCCCCGATCCCGACCGGTTCCGATGGCTCCTCGGGCTGATCGTCCCCGCGGCGCTCGTGGTGCTCTGGCACCTGTCGGTCGCGACGGGCGTGTTCTCGGCCCATCAGCTCCCCGAGCCGGTCCGCGTCGTCGGGACGCTCTACGGGATGGGCGTCTCCGGCGAGCTGTGGGGCCACATCGGGATCACGCTCCAGCGCGTGTTCTTCGGCGTCGTCCTCGGCGTCTCCGTCGGAATCGTCTTCGGCACGCTGACCGGGCTGTACGGACTCGTCGACGATCTGTTCGACCCGCTCTTACAGAGCCTCAAGAACATCCCGTCGCTGGCGTGGGTGCCGCTGTTCCTGCTGTGGTTCGGCATCGGTGAGGGCGCGAAGGTGTTGCTCATCGCTCTCGGCGCCTTCTTCCCGGTTTACCTCAACCTCTCGACGGGGATCGCCAACGTGAGCGAGGAGCTCGTCGAAGTCGCCGAGGTGTACGACCTCGGGCGGATCGAGTCGCTCCGCAGGGTCGTCTTCCCGGCCGCGGTGCCGAGCCTGCTGGTGGGGATCCGCGGTGGCGTCGGGCTAGCGTGGATGTTCGTCGTGGCCGCGGAGCTGATCGCGGCGAGTCAGGGGATCGGGTTCCTGATGAGCGACGGGCGAGTGTTGGCTCGGCCCGACATCATCGTCGGCTCGATCCTGCTTTTCGCCTTCTTCGGGAACCTCTCGGACCTCGCCGTCAAGGAGGTGGAGACGCGTGTCGTCGACTGGTGACCACACCCTCTCGGTCGAAGGGCTCACGAAGCGATACGGCGACACGGTCGCGCTCGACGACGTCGACCTCGAGGTCGACGAGGGAGAGTTCGTGGCTGTCGTCGGCCCTTCCGGCTGCGGGAAGTCCACGCTCTTGCGGGTCCTCTCCGGGCTGGAAGAGCGCTTCGAGGGCCGCGCGACGGTCGACGGGGTCGACGTTCGAGACGGCGGCAGCGACGCGGTCGGCATGGTGTTTCAAGAGCCACGGCTCCTCGCGTGGGGGAACGTCCGCGAGAACGTCGCGGTGGGGCTGCCGGCCGACGTCGACCGCGACGACCCCGCCGCTCGGGAACGCATCGACGGCCTGATCGAGACGGTCGGGCTCGAGGGGTTCGCGGACCACCGTCCCGGCGAGCTCTCCGGGGGGATGGCACAGCGCGTCTCGCTCGCCCGCGGGCTCGCATACGAGCCCGAGGTGCTGCTGCTCGACGAGCCGTTCTCCGCGCTCGACCAGCTGACGAAGTACGAACAGCAGGACAACCTCTTGGAGGTGTGGGCGGAGCGGGGGACGACGGTCGCGCTCGTCACGCACGACGTGGAGGAGGCGGCGTACCTCGCGGACCGCGTCGTCGTGTTGGGGGGCCAGCCCGGGACCGTGGAAACCGTCGTCGAGGTCGACGCCGAACGCCCTCGGGACCGAACGGACGGGGAGCTGATGGCCGCGCGGCGGGCGATCACGGACGCGCTCGGGGTGTGAGATGGTCCCGGTCGAGAGCCGTCCGTGATCGCTGACGGGGCATTCGTATCCGCTCCTGATCGCCGACGGCGCGCGCCGGCCGAAGCTCGAACGAAACGAACGTCAAACGTCCTTATGAACCGAGTTCCGAAACCACATAACTGCCTGCGTCTCAATGTGTGGTTAAACTATATAAGGACATGATGACACGTTGATATCGGGCGGTTTTCGTGTCAGGAGCGACTCACGCCGGGGCGTTCGGCGTGTCGTATTTGCAATCGGCACAAGCGTTAAGTCATCGAACGTTCTGTCGTCAGTCGATGACAGACATCACGGAGGCTTCGTCGGACACCCCGGCGGATC
>CAZNOA010000100.1:0-5782 GCA_964574565.1 uncultured Halobellus sp.
CGAGGCGCTCGGCGGACGCGTCGCCGGGATGGACGGCTTCGAGATCGGCTACAACGAGGTCCGTCACTCCGGCGACGAGCTGTTCGACGGGATCGACGAGGAGTTCACCGTCTTCACGACCCACGGCGACGCGGTCGTCGAGCTCCCGCCGAGCGCGAGGCTGCTCGCCGAGAACGAACACGCGGTCCACGCGTTCCGGGACGGCGGCTGCTGGGGCGTCCAGTTCCATCCGGAGTACGACATCGAGACGGCACGGGAGGTGACCGACGGCAAGCGGGACCGACTCGGCGACGCGCGCGTCGACGCCGTCTTGGAGGCGATCACTCCAGAGGCGTACGACGAGGCCTGCGAGGCGAAGGCCCTGTTCGACAACTTCACGGCGTACGCTCGTCGAGCGAAGACGGAACGGCGCCCGGCGGCCGCGGACGACTGACGGGCCGCTCCGCGCTCGCTGACCCGTCCGGGTTGGTCGCCGCCGACAGCTACTTTCCTGCAGGGAGTATACCGGTATCCAATGATTCCGCGGCGCGTTACCCACGTGCTCGCTCGGGCGAAATCCGAGCTTCGTCGCTCGTTCACCGAGGAGCACACGCCGCGAGAGACCGCCGGAAGCTTCTCGCTCGGCGTCTTCATCACGATGTTGCCGACGCTCGGGACCGGACTCATCCTCTTTTTCGTACTCGCGTGGGCGTTCGAGCGGATCAACCGCATCGCGCTGTTCGCCTCGGTGATCGTGTTCAACCCCGTCGTGAAGTGGGGGGTCTACGGGACCAGCTTCGCGCTCGGCACGACCATCCTCGGACCCGTGCCCGGCGTGACGCGCTCCGCCGTGTCGCTGTCAGCCGGCCCCGAGGTCGTCGTTCGCCTCCTCGTGGGGAACCTGATCCTCGCGGCCATCGCCACGGCGATCGCGTACGTGGTCGCTTTCCGGCTGGTGTCGTCGTACGACCACACTTCCATCCCCGTCATCGACGCCGTCACGGATCTCGTCGATGACGACGCCGGCGGCGCGTCGGGAGACGGGGGCAGTCCCGACGGGAGCGACAACCACGACGGCTGAACGAGGCCGGTGGGTGCCGACCCCGGCGGTTACCGACGCCTCCGACCTCGGCGCCGCGTCCCGGTCGAACACGCTTATACGGTTCCCGCCCCGAACCACGGTATGAACGTAGTACCGGACACGAGTGCGGTCGTTGACGGCCGCGTGTCCGAACGCGTCGAGGACGGGTCTTACGAGGCGGTGACGGTGCTCGTCCCGGAGGCGGTCGTCGGCGAGTTGGAGTCGCAGGCCAACGACGGGCTGGAATCCGGCTGGGACGGCTTGAGCGAGCTCAAGCGGCTCGCGGAGTACGCCGACGAGGGGACGATCGAGCTGCGGTACGTCGGCGAGCGGGCCGACGGGGACGCTCGATCGCACGCCCACGAGGGCGACGTCGACGCGCTGATCCGCGACATCGCCGCCGATCACCGGGCGACGCTGCTCTCCAGCGACATCGTCCAGGCGGAGGTCGCCCGCGCGAAGGGGCTCGACGTCGAGTACGTCGAGCCGGTCGCCCGCGGCGTCGTCGACGAGCTGCCGATTCAGGGCTTCTTCACCGACGAGACGATGTCGGTCCACCTGAAGACGGGGACGAAGCCGAAGGCGAAACGCGGCGCGCTCGGCGAGATGCGGTACGTCGTCATCGACGAGGAGCCGACGGACGAGCCGCAGATGGACGAGTGGGCGACCGCCATCGTCGACCTCGCGCGCCAGTCTAACGAGGGATTCATCGAGCTCTCCGACGACGGGATGGACATCGTCCAGTTCCGGAACTACCGGATCGCGGTCGCACGCCCCCCGTTCGCCGACGGGATCGAGATCACGGCGGTCCGCCCCATCGCGAAGACGACGCTCGACGATTACGAGTTCGCCGACGAGCTCCGCGAGCGCTTCCTCGAACGGAAACGCGGCGTGCTCATCTCCGGGTCGCCCGGCGCCGGGAAGTCGACGTTCGCGCAGGCGGTCGCGGAGTTCCTCAACGACAACGACTACGCGGTGAAGACGATGGAGAAGCCGCGCGACCTCCAGGTCGGCCCGGAGATCACCCAGTACGGGGCGCTCGGCGGGAAGATGGAGAACACGGCCGACTCGCTTCTGTTGGTTCGGCCCGACTACACGATCTACGACGAGGTCCGCAAGACGAACGACTTCGAGGTGTTCTCCGACATGCGGATGGCCGGTGTCGGGATGGTGGGCGTCGTCCACGCCTCGCGCGCCATCGACGCGCTCCAGCGGCTCGTCGGCCGCGTCGAACTCGGGATGATCCCGCAGATCGTCGACACGGTGGTGTACATCGAGGCGGGCGAGGTCCACACCGTCTACGACGTGACGACCGAGGTGAAGGTGCCGGCCGGGCTCACCGCCGAGGACCTCGCGCGCCCGGTCATTCAGGTGTCGAACTTCGAGACGGGGACCCCGGAGTACGAGATCTACACGTTCAACCGGCAGGTCGTCACGGTGCCGCTGAACGACGACGACGAGCAGGCCGAGACCGGCGTCGGTCGGATCGCCAAACAGGAGATCGAACGCGAGATCCGCTCGGTCGCGCAGGGGCACGTCGACGTCGAACTCAAAGGGGACAACGACGCCGTCGTCTACGTCTCGGAAGGCGATATCGGCACCGTCATCGGGAAGGGCGGCGGCCGGATCAGCGACATCGAGAAGCGGCTCGGCATCGACATCGACGTCCGCACGCACGACGAGAAGCCGGACGGCCGCGGCGCCGCCGGCAGTGACGGTCGCGGCTCCAACGGACAGGCCGGCGGACAGGTCGGCGAGGAGCGCGGGACCGTCGTCCAGCCCGAGATCACCTCTCGACACGTCGTCCTCGACGTCGACGGCGGCGTCGGTGAGACGGTCGAGGTCCGCGCGGACGGCGAGTACCTCTTTACCGCCACCGTCGGCCGCGGCGGCGAGGTGCAGGTGTCGCGCGGCTCGGCCATCGCCGAGGAGCTGGAAGACGCGATCGACCGGAAGCGGACGGTGACCGTCGTTCCGGCCCGCTGACCCGTCGTCGCCGACGCGACGGGCCGCCGGTTCCGCCAGTCGCCGTCGTTCGACTTCACTAAATTCGACGATCGTCGTTAACTATTCCTCCTGAAAGATAACGCTTTTTTGGTGGTGGTCGGAACGTCATTCCATGTCAGACGAGTTAAAACGCGGGCTCGAAGGCGTCCTCGTTGCGGAGTCGGAGCTGAGCCACGTCGACGGCGAGGCCGGCAGGCTCGTGTATCGAGGGTACGACATCGAGGACCTCGCGCGCGGCGCGACCTACGAGGAGGTGCTGTACCTCCTCTGGTACGGATCGCTGCCGACGCGCGCGGAGCTTGACTCGTTCTCGTCGTCGCTCGCCGCCGAGCGGGACGTGGACGCGGAGGTTCTCGAAACGGTCGAGGCGTTGGCCGCCGCCGACGAGCGACCGATGGCCGCGCTCCGGACCGCGACGTCGATGCTCTCGGCGTACGACGACGACGAGGCGGTCGAGGGGCGCGAGGAGACGATCGAACAGGGGACGCGCATCACGGCGAAGATCCCGACGGTGTTGGCCGCCTTCGAGCGTGCACGACAGGGCGAAGCGCCCGTCGATCCGGACCGCGACCTCTCGCACGCGGGGAACTTCCTCTACATGCTCACCGGCACCAAGCCCGACGAGGTGAGCGAGGAGACGTTCGATATGGCGCTCACGCTTCACGCCGACCACGGGCTCAACGCCTCGACGTTCACGGCGATGGTGATCGGGTCGACGATGGCGGACGTCTACTCCGGCGTCACCGGCGGGATCGGCGCGCTCTCCGGGTCGCTTCACGGCGGCGCGAACCAGGACGTGATGGAGCTGCTCTACGAGATCGACGAGTCGTCGAAAGACCCCGTCCAGTGGGTGAAAGACGCCCGCGAGGCGGGGCGTCGCGTCCCCGGCTTCGGCCACCGCGTCTACCAGGTCAAAGACCCGCGTGCCCGCATCCTCGAGGAGAAGCTCCGTGACCTCGCCGAGTCCTCGGGCGACCGCAAGTGGCTCGACTACACCACCGCCATCGAGTCGTACCTCACTGACGAGGGGCTCGTCGAGAAGGGGATCGCTCCGAACGTCGACTTCTACTCCGGCTCGGTCTACGACACCATGGGCGTCCCGATGGACCTCTTCACTCCCATCTTCGCGATGAGCCGCGTCGGCGGCTGGGTCGCACACGTCGCCGAGTATCAGGTCGACAACCGCCTCATCCGGCCGCGCGCCCGTTACACCGGCCCCGAGTCCGCTGAGTTCGTCCCGATCGACGAGCGATAAACAGACGACTGCGAATCGGCGATAGACGCCCGCAAAACACCGCCCTCGTCACCGGACGACACCCGGTTGCAAGCGAGAGCTTCACACCCTCTGTTCGCGGCAGCTCAGGCCCCTTTCGGGGCGCGCCACCGCAGACGCATCGCGTCGTCCCGTGTTCCGACTGTCGCTACTCGAACGCCGCGATCCCGGTCAGGTCCTCGCCGAGGATCAGGCTGTGAATGTCGTGTGTGCCCTCGTAGGTGTACACCGTCTCCATGTTCGCCATGTGGCGCATCGGCGAGTAGTCGGTCGTGATCCCGTTGCCGCCGAGCATCTCGCGGGCGATCCGCGACTGGTCGCGGGCGGTCCGGACGTTGTTCCGCTTCGCCATCGAGACGTGTTGCGGGCGGAGGTCGCCGTGCTCTTTCAGCTCCGCGAGCCGGTACGCGAGCAGCTGCGCGGTCGTGATCTCCGTCGCCATCTCGGCGAGCTTCTCCTGTTGGAGCTGGAACCGAGCGATGGGCCCGCCGAACTGGTCGCGGTCGAGCGCGTACTCGCGCGCCTGCTCGAAGCAGTCTCGCGCCGCGCCGACCGCTCCCCACGCGATTCCGAACCGAGCCTGCGTGAGACAGGAGAGCGGCCCCTTCATTCCCTCGACGCCCGGAAGCCGGTTGTCGGCGGGGATCCGGACGTTCCGGAGGCTGATCTCGCCCGTGATCGACGCGCGAAGCGAGAGCTTGTCGTCGATCTCGTTCGTCACCACTCCGTCCCGGTCCGTCTCGACGAGGAAGCCGCGAACGGGGCTCCCCTCAGCGGATGTCTCGCGCGCCCAGACGACCGCCACGTCCGCGATCGGCGAGTTCGTGATCCACGTCTTCGACCCGGAGAGCACGTACTCGTCGCCGTCCCGTTCCGCACGCGTCTCCATCGCGGACGGGTTCGACCCGTGTTCCGGCTCGGTCAACCCGAAACACCCGACCGCCTCGCCCTCGCCGAGCGCCGGGAGCCACCGATCCTTCTGTGCGTCGCTCCCGTACGCGTGGATCGGGTACATCACGAGCGCACCCTGCACGCTCGCCATCGAGCGGAGCCCCGAATCACACGCCTCGAGCTCCTGCATCAAGATTCCGTAGGCCGTCTCGGAGACGTTCGGCAGCCCGTATCCGTCGAGGTTCGGCGCGTAAAACCCCATCTCGCCCATCTCCGAGACGAGCTCCGTCGGGAACGTCCCCGCTTGGAAGTGGTCGCCGATGTCCGGTCGGACCCGCTCGTCGACGAATTCCCGGGCGGTGTCGCGGATCAGCCGCTCTTCCTCGCCGAGGTCCGCCTCCAGTCCCACATAATCGAGCATGGATAACCCTCGGAGGCGTCGGAACAAAACGGTTCTGGCGGCGACTGCTCCCACTCCGCGCGTTCCCGCTACGATCCCAGCCGCTCCCGTGCGAACTTCGTGAGCAGCGGGAGGTCGTCGAGGTGGAGCA
>CAZNOA010000101.1:0-5773 GCA_964574565.1 uncultured Halobellus sp.
GGCGTCGTCGCGAGCCGGCTGGGACGTCTCCTGTCCGAGGTCATCGAATCATGACGGCCGTTGACGACGTTTCTGACCCCGAACGCGACGGAGAGTCCGAAAATAGCGACGGGTCCGATCCAATCCACGACGGTAGTGGTACGTCGGGAGATGAGCTGGTCGAAGACCGCACGATCGAACAGGGATCGGCCGTCGAAGCGCGAACGGACGAGGGGGATGAACCGAATTATCGCGGCGCGGACCGACCGAGCCTCCTGATGAAACCGACTGACTGGGGCACGGCCTATTACACGATCCGGAACATGCAGCCGATCCAACTCGCGGGGATCGTCGAACGTCGCCTCAGGCACGCCACTGTTCATCGATTGCCGTTTGATTTCGACGAGTGGTACGACCGGCAGGTTCCTGACGAGCTGTCTCCGAACCCGGATCCGATTCGCCGAAATCTTAAGCTGCTCGCGGAGAGCCTTTCGGCGGCGGAGCGTGAAGAGTACCGTGAAACCGTCTCCGCGGCCACCGACGGAGAGTTCACGTTCCTGAACCGAACACTGAATCTCGGGGATCCGATCGACTGGGAGCGGGACGCCATCGACGCCTATCCGATAGTTTGGCGCCTGAAAATTGAAGCCTTCGAGCACTTCGAGCGTCTCGCGCTCGTTGAGGACGCTCCGTCGAACGTCGCGGACGTCCGATCGACGTTTGAGCGACAGTTTGCCTCGTGGATTGCGGAGAAATCGGTCGATGAAGAGATGTACCTTCGACAGTCGTGGATCCCACACTCGGTCTCCTTACGTATCCTCAACTGGAGCCGATACGCGGCGTGGTGTCACGATGATCCCGACGCTTCGGTCCCTGAAGGGCTCTATCATGCCATATACAAGAACGCACTGTTCCTCAGCAACCACGTCGAACACGAGATCGGTGGAAACCACTTGATCGAGAACGCCATGGCGCTGCTGGTGGCTGGTATCTTCTTTAGTGACCACGATACCGATTGGGAGTGGACCGCACTCTCACTGTTTCAACAAGCGGCCCAGAAGCAGTTTCTTCCGGACGGTGCACACTTCGAACGTAGTCCGATGTACCACGTTACCGTACTCAGGCGGTACGCGACCGCCTTCGACCTCCTCTCACGGATCGGTCTCCCAACGACGATCGTCGGCGGGGCTGCCGAGCGCGCGATGGGATGGCTCTCCCAGCTCGTCGATCCATCCGGAACGATCCCGCTGTTGAACGACTCAGTCCACGGGGAAGCGCTTGACGCGGAGACGTGTCTCGCGTACTGTCTTGCCTGCGGGATCGAACCGGAAGTGAGCAGCATGAATCACCCCGACGGTGCCGGCTACCGACTGCTCCAGACGGATGCCGGGACGCTCCTCTTTGACGTCGGAGACGTCGGTCCGCCACACCTCCCGGCACATTCGCACAACGACCAGTTGAGCGTCCTGCTTTGGATTGACGGCGTTCCCGTACTCGCGGACACCGGAGTGTACGACTACGGGGCAAACGAGCGCCGCCGCTACTGCAGAAGCGTTGCCGCCCACAACACCGCACAGTACGACGACATCGAACCGATCCCGCTCGGCGGGAGCTTCATGATGGGAAAACGGACGTCGGTGAGCGTGGAACGAGATGACCCCGGTCGGATCGAAGCCCGACACAGCAAGAATGCGCTGATCGGCTCCTCCTACGACCACCGACGAACGGTCACGACCGACGGCTCGGGGTGGTGCGTCACTGACTCGATAGACGCTAACCCCGACGCCGACTACACCGTTCGGTACCACTTCCACCCCGATGTCGATATCGTGGCGGACGAGACGGCCGGCGAATACGTTGTTCGATACGATGGACACCGGATCGCTCGAGTCCAGTTCACGGGAGCGAGCGAGTCGTTTATCACTGAAACCCCGTACTTCGAGCGATTCGGGCTTGAACGCCGCCGTTCGACGATCGAGCTGACGGCGCCAACCGACGACGACGTTTTGGCTCGCATCCAGCCGGACTCATAGCCGGTTATCGCCTCCCACGACGTCCGGCGGGGGAAGCGAGTCGCCAGCACCCCGCTCTAACTGGTGTATACTAATTTGAACCCGGAGAGTTCGGATCGCTGATGAATGAACTCAAGACGGCGTACTCGGTCCTCAGAAACGACGGGGTCGCTCCCCTCGTTTCGAAGGCCGCTTCCCGGATTGTTCGCTCGGCGACACCGACACCTGTGAAACGGTGGCGCGCTCGTCGGGCCTACCCGCTCCCGAAAGACTTCGAACGATACGCGAATCCACCGGACCCGTTTGCCGTGTTCGCCGTCGACCCGAACAAGATTCAGCAGTTCTCGGGGCGTCCGTACCCGCCGTATCATGGCTCAAATGCCCGACTGGGTGTCGTCAAAGACGGCGACTGGGACCGTCGGGAGCCGGACCGGATCGATCCGGAGTACCAACCCCGGTACGAGCTTTATCGCGGCGGCGCGGACCGGTTCTCGGGGAGCACGTTCTTTCGATCGCTCGACGCGCACTTCCACGAGGGCGTCCCATGGGAGGAGACCCGGTGGTTCCGCCGGAGTCGTGAGTTCATCGATGAGGGCCGCCAAACGACGCAGGGCATCACCACGTTTCAGGGACTCGAGCGACGATGTGAGGAGATCGACGCGCTGTTCCACCGCATCCGGCGTGACGGCTACCGGCCGCAATCGGCGTTCGACAACTATCCGGTGGCGAACCTCGAGGTGAACGTGGACATCGCGCGCGATGGCACTTTTCTCTTCGTGAACGGCCGAAATAGACTCGCCATCGCAAAGATTCTAGATATCGACACGATCCCGGTGGGCGTTTACGTGCGACACGGCGAATGGATGCGCCGTCGGGCTCGGGATCCGGTCGATCCCGACCTCCGCTCCCATCCCGACGCCCAATCTACCTGACTTTCGACTCCCCGTTAGCCGCTGACACACAAGGGGTCATCCCGCAAACCCGCGAATTCGCCACTCTACGAGTCCCGATCGAGTCCCGCGTAGACACCTCGGACGAACGTTTCTAGCCGCCCGCCGACGACGTCCGGCGAGTTCTCTCTGGCGACGCGCTCTTTCCCCCCTCGACCGAGTCGGTGACGTTCTTCGTCGTTCCCGAGAAGGAACGCAACCCGGTCGGCGAGCTGACCGGAGTCCGACGGATCGATGAGAAAGCCGGACTCACCGTCGACGATCTGTTCTTGCATGCCGAAGGCGTCGTTCGCGACGACAGGGACCCCGGCTCGTTGGGCCTCCAGAACGACCCGAGGATAGCCGTCGAGATAGGAGACGTACACGAACACGTCGGCGAGCTCGTACAGCGACCCTACCTCAGTGACGTAGCCGGCGACGTGGATACGGTCCCGGACGTCGGGATCGCTCACGAGGGTCGCAAGGTTTGATTTGAGCTTCTCGGTGAACTCGCCGCCCCCTGCGACGACGTAAGCGACATTTGGATTCGCCTTGAGAATGGGCTCGATCTCCGAGAGAATCTCCTCGATGCCGCGGTATTTTGCACGGTATTTCAGGTTTGTGACCGTCAGGAGGATCTGCTCGGAGTCGAACCCGAACCGGTCTCGCGGGTTGGACGGCGACCCCCTACTGGTCGAGCCGGTGTCATCAGTCGAGTTGCCGGCGTCGCGTGAGTCGTCTCCGTTTGACGCTTCGGCTATCCCCGTGTCCGGCACCGGAACGATTCCGATCCGCTCAGGGGGACACCCGGTCCGTTGCTGAACGACCTCACCGAGCTGTGCGGAGACGACGATGAATCCGGCGGCTCGGTCGAAGACGAACTCGTCCATCGACAGGATTCCACGGTAGAACACGGCCCGGTGATACGATCCATTCGCTCGCTCATTACACACGGCGTTTTCGAACCGCTGCCAGGTGTCTCCGACGAGCCTGGCGATGATCGGAACGTCGTTCCACCTCGCGAGCAGCGTAACCAGCGTCCCCATCACCTCGTAACAGTCGAGCAGTATCAGGTCCGGATCGCTGACTTCGATCGCCGCTCGCGTCCGTCGAAGGGTTTCCAGGCTTCGCCCCGGAAGCGACCCGGAACTGTCGACCTCGATAACGGTTGCGTCAAGCTCCGTCTCTCGGAGCGGAACGACGAGTTCCGCGGATCGATGAGAGGTGAACACGAGAACTGAGGGCGACAAGTTGGCGGGCGTGGACGACTCATCGGCGGCCTCGACGCTAGAGGTTTCTGGATACCCGTCGCCGTGAGGTTCCCGGTTCATTCGATCGCCTCGCGGTGAATCTCTTGGACGCGCTCCGCATGGTCCGTCCACGTCCAGCTGTTTCGACGTAGTCGTTCGCGTCCGCGTCGACCCATCTCCCGTAGCCGAGGTCGGTCGGCGGTGAGATCACGGATAGCGTTCGCAAGCGCGTCGACGTCCGCTGGTTCGATCAGCACGCCGGTTTCTCCCTCCACGACCTGTTCGGGAATGCCGCCGACCGACGACGCCAGCACGGCCGTCTCGCTCGCCATCGCCTCATAGATGACGGTCGGCCGCCCTTCGGTGTGGCTCGGCAACATCAGGAGGTCGGCGATCGCGAACCATCGACGAAGCGCAACCGGTGGCAGTCCATCGAAGACGAGCCGTGAGGGATGGTTCTCTTCGGTGAGCGTTGTCCGGAGTTCGTCGCTCAAATCCCCCTCACTTCCGACGAATACGAACAGTGTGTCGTCATCGTCGATTTGCGGCAACGCCTCGATGATGTCTCCGACCCCCTTCCGATCGATGAACTGCCCGACGAACAGCACGACCGTCGCGTCGTTTGGGATGCCGAGTTCTCGACGGATTTCGACGCGCCGTTCGACGGGGAACCGATCGGGATCCGCACCGAGCGGAACGGTTTGTACCTTTGACGGGTCGGTGATATCGCACGCTCGCTCGGCGAGCGCGTCACTGACACACAAGACCCCGGTTGCGGTCTCAAGCGTTTCACGCACGTTCTCGCGTACCGCCCGCGCGAGGTCGTCGTACGTGTTGAGTATCGTTCCATGTCCGACGACAAATAGGGGGACGTCGTGTTCACGGACGTACGGCAACATACCGTATCCGTCGAGGTAGATGTGGCACGCGTGAACGACATCCGGTACGTCGAACGTCCGGCCTGCGTAGGCGGGGACTCGTCGCGCGAACGAATCGCCGGCCAATCCATAGAAAAATCGCTTCGGGAGGAGATACCAGAAGCGTGGGTGGTGGACGTCGTACGGCCCCCAGTCTTCGACAGTCGGCAAGGACGAAAACCCCGAATACGGTCCGATTGGTGGCGCGAACGGGCGCGGCGAGATGGCGTCCAACTCGACGCCCGATTCTGAAATCGATCGGAGTATTCTCCGATTATACAGGCCGTAGTACCGTCTGACTGCGTCCGGATGATTCACGGCGCTTGCGAGTACGGAGTACATTCAATATCGTTCCGTACGTAGCTTCAGTAACGTTCGGTAAAGGTATACACTGGCTATTCTCCACGCCGCAGAACGGAGGTGCTGGATCTGACTTTCACCCGTTCAGAACACGTTAGCATGGAGGTCTCCGGAGGTAGCCTCATGATAACAAAGCTACCTCCCGCAGTTAGTGTTGGTAGTCACGCGGGGAGACGACGGTCCCGTTTACCACACCTATGCAACCCTATCTTTCGTACGCACGGAACCGGGCAGGAATCGAGATTCAACGACTCCGACTTTCGCTCGCACTCTCTCCCGACGCGCTCGACACCTCGTCGCTAGCCGAGTCGCTGCCGGACGAGCCG
>CAZNOA010000102.1:0-5740 GCA_964574565.1 uncultured Halobellus sp.
AGGGGATCCCCTGTTACTTCGACCCCGCCCGCGGGATCGAGAGCCTCGCGACGCTCGCGGAGTACCGCGACATCAAACGTCGCGAGTACGACGAGCCGATGTCGTTCGACGTCGACCGCGAGCGCGCCCACGAGATCCTCTCGTCGGTCCGCGACCGCGACGACAACCGCCTAGGCGTCGAGGCGATGGAGCTGCTCGACGCGTACGGAATCGAGACGCCGGCCGGTGAGATCGTCAACTCGCCGGAGCGAGCCGCGGAGGTCGCGGCCGGCATCGACGGCGACGTCGTGATGAAGATCGTCTCCCCGGACATCCTGCATAAGTCCGACATCGGCGGCGTCGCCGTCGGCGTCGGAGACGCGGACGTGGCCGACACCTACGAGGACCTGATCACCCGCGCGCGGAACTACCAGCCGGACGCGACGCTGCTCGGGGTGCAGGTGCAGGAGATGGTCGACCTCGACGACGGCGTCGAGACGATCGTCGGCATGAACCGCGACCCGCAGTTCGGCCCGCTCCTGATGTTCGGACTCGGCGGGATCTTCGTGGAGGTGATGGAGGACACCACCTTCCGCGTCGCCCCCGTCTCGGAGCCGGAAGCGCGCGAGATGACCGAGGAGATCCAGTCGGCGCCCCTCCTGCGCGGGGCCCGCGGCCGTGACCCGGTCGACATCGACGCCGTGATCGAGACGATCGGTCGGCTCTCCCAGCTCGTCACGGACTTCCCGGCCATCCTCGAACTCGACATCAATCCGCTCGTCGCACTGCCCGACGACGACGGCGGCACGAACGCCGCCGCCGTCGACGTGAGACTTACGGTCGACCCGGAGGAACTCGAACTATGACAGACACCACCACGACACTCGTCACCGCGACCGGAGAACACACCGGCAAGACAGCGATCGCCGTCGCCTTGGCGCGGCTCGCGGCCGATCGCGACCGCAGCGTCGGCTACATGAAGCCGAAAGGGACCCGCCTGCAGTCGAACGTCGGCAAGACGCTCGATCAGGACCCGATGCTCGCCCGCGAGGTGCTCGGGCTCGACGCGGAGATGCACCAGATGGAGCCGATCGTCTACTCGCCGACCTTCGTCGAGGGCGCGATCCGCGGCACGGAGGATCCGGACGCCCTCCGCGCCCGGATCCGCGAGGAGTTCGACGAGCTCGCCGCCGACCGCGACCAGATGTTCGTCGAGGGGGGCGGCCGCTGGACGACCGGCGGCGTCGTCGACCTCACGGACGTCGACGTCGCGGAGCTGCTCGACGCGCGGGTCGTGCTCGTCGCCGAGTACGGCTCGCCGAACGACCTCGACGAGGTGCTCGCCGCCGCCGACGCGTTCGGCGACCGCCTCGCCGGCGTCGTTTTCAACAAGGTGTCCGACGACGCGTTCGACTCGCTCGATCAGGACGGGATCCCGTTCCTCGAAGCGAAGGGGATCACCGTCCTCGGCGCGGTCCCCCACGAGAAGGAGCTCGCGGGCGTCACCGTCGGCGAACTCGCCGACGAGCTCGGCGCCGAACTGCTGACCGACGCGCCGACCGACGGCTTCGTCGAGCGCTTCCTCGTCGGGGCGATGGGCGGCGACGAGGCCCTACGCTACTTCCGACGCGCTCGCGACGCGGCCGTCATCACCGGGGGCGACCGCGCGGACGTCCAGACGGCGGCGCTCGAGGCCTCCGGCGTCGCGTGTCTCGTCTTGACCGGCGGACACCGTCCCTCGGGAGCGGTGCTGGGGAAAGCGGCGGACGCGGGAACGCCCGTGCTCGCCGTGAACACCGACACCGTCACCGCGATCGACCGAGCCGAAGGGGTCGTCCGCAGCGGGCGGACCCGCGACGTTCGCACCGTCGACCGGATGGCGGAGCTGTTAGACGCACACGTCGACGTCGAAGCGCTCATCTGAGCGCGCCCGCAAGCGGGCCTGCGACGGCCGCCGTGTCCGGCGGCCCCGGCGACCGGGGAAGCGTCTGACATACTGTTTTCAGGGAGGACGACGTAGCCCCCAGCATGACCAGTCTCTCGGAGGCGTACGGCGGACGAGGGCGCTCCGAGGTCGATCCGCGTCGACTCGTCCTCGGCGCGGGTTCGTTCATCGCCGGGGCACTGCTTCTCGTCGGCGGGATCCTCGCGGGCGCCGAAGTGCTCCTGCCGAGCGGCTTCAGTTCTGGCGACGCCCGCTGGCTCGGGGGTATTCTCGGCGGCGTGGGCGTTCCGCTGCTGCTGCTCGGCGTGATGACCGTCCTCCCGGCGAACCGACGGACGCGCGCTACCGCGGTCGTCGGCGCGGCCGTCATGTGTCTCGGCGTCGCGCTGTTCGCGCACGCGTACCCCCATCAGTGGGTCGGCGGTCCGAGTCCGGAGCTGACCGACCTCACGCTCCCGACCGCGGGGCTGTACTTCCTCGGCGCGGCGACGACCCTCTGGAGCGTCTTCGTCGGCGTCGCCAACTTCAAAACCCGGAACGACCCCGGCGGAACCGTCACGATGGAAGTGACCCACAAAGGCGAGACCAAGATCATCGAGGTCGAGCGCGACCAGATCAACGGCATGGGCGGTGTCGGGCTCCTCGGCGGGACCCCCGACGGCGACGTCGACACACAGACGAACCGGCCGAAAGGCGCCACGGAGACCGCCGAGGCCGCTTCCGAACGCCGCGGCGCGACGACGACCGGTTCGTCCCGAAGCTCCCGATCGACTCACCGGTCGGGAGGGACCGGCGGGTCCGGCCGGTCACGCGGCGTCACGAGCGACACGACGATGGGATCGCCGGGGGTGAGCGACGGCGGGGAGAGCACGACCGACATCCGGTCGCCGCTCAACGACACCGGGACCGACGGGTCGACCGGGACGGATAGGCCGGCCGGGACGGACGCGCCGATCAGTCCGTCTGCCGGTGATGCGGCGGCTCGCGACGGTCCTGGCGACACCTACTGCGGCAACTGCGCGCAGTTCGAATACGTCCGCACCGATCAGGGGATGCAGCCGTACTGCGGCCACCACGACGAGCTGATGGACGACATGGACGCCTGCGATCAGTGGACGCCGCGGTAAGCGCACGGCCACGACGTCGGCGGGTCGGGTCCCGTCCACACCCCGCGTTTTTAAGCCGGCTCCGCAGAGGGAAGCTGCGACTCTGCAACCGCGAACGTGAGCGTGCTCAACACGCCGATGAGCGTTCCGGCCGCGAGCGCCATCGCCAGCTCCGAGAGCCCGAGCGGCGTCACGCCGGGCGCCGCAGGAAGGAAGAAGCCAGAGACGGCGTACAACACGACGGCGATCGCTAACACGTAGAACGGCGCGTTGAGGTACCGCCAGCGAAACCGTCCGCTGAGGTACTCGTCGGTGATCTGGCCGAGACTGGAGGTGACACCCGCGACCGCCAGCCACTGGACGAATCCGTGGACGAACGCGGCGAGGAGGACGCCGGTCGTGGCGCCACCGTCGCCGACGGTTCGGACCGCTTCGGCGGTGTCGAGCCCCTGAACGCCGCCGACGACGATCAGCGCGAGCGCGACGACGTACGTGACGAGCGTCGCCCGTCCGGTGTACAACACGTTCCGGACCGTCTCTGCCGCGCCGTCGACCGTGTCTTCGAGCCCGAGTCCCCGGAACAGCGAGTAGAGCCCGACGATCCCGGAGAGGATCCCGAGGACGGCCGCGCCGGCGACGTCGAAGAGGTTCGCCACGACGACCAGCGGGTAGATGAGGAGGAGGACGCCGAGCGGGACGAGGATCGTCCCGCGCGTCTCCGGGTCGGCGAGCACCTGTTTGATCGTGTAGTAGAGCGATTCGAGGTCTTGCGCCTGCCGGACGACCACGCGGCGCATCCCGTCGATCGGCATCCGCGAGCGGATCACCGGGAGGACGGACTCGTCTTGAGCGCCGTCGGTGATCACGACCGCGGAGATCTCTTCGCCGGTCGACAGCTCCGCGAGCACGCGGTCGACCTCTTTCCCGACTGCCCGGTTCGCCTTCACGTCGGAGCCGTCGACACCGGTGACCGCAGCGACTTCGACCGTCTCGCCCGCAGCCGCTAGCTCGTCGTGGACGTTGATCCCCTGGAACAGCACGTTCACGTCGGAGTCCTCCGGGTCGGCCGTCGCGAGCGCGACCGCGGCCTCGGTGACGTCGTCGGCGCCGATGACGGGGGTGGGGATCCCCGTCTTGCGGCCGAGGTCGTCGTCGAGGTCGACACAGAGGACGAGCAGCATCGTTCGGAGCTACGCGAGGGGCCGGCATATGTTTTCGGCTCCCCGACGCGGCCGACGGGAGCGGGAGTTCCCGGCGGCTACTCCGCGCTGTACTCGATCCCGTTGATCATCGTCCTGACCGTCTCGCCGTCGCCGAACCCCTCGGGATACGCCGCCAGCGGAAGCACAAAGTCGTCGCCCGCCTCCACCGGCGCGCCGACGTGCAGTTCGATGTCGACGGCGAGGCCCGTCCCCGCGATCTCGCCCTCGGCGGTGTAGACGACGACGTCGACGTCGGCGTCGAGCATCGAGGTGGTGTACTCCGAGCCGCGTTCGAGGTCGTCGACGTCGTCGTAGCGGTTCAAGATGAGCTCCGCGCGCTCCTCGTCGTCGAGGTCGGCGATGGGGTTGAACGCCTGCCCCAACACCTCGACCCGCGGCGTCGCGAGCGCGGCGAACACCGCGGCCTGATACCGCTCGCCGAACAGCTCGACCGCTCGATCGTACTCGGCCACGCGGTTCGTCACGCGGACCTCTTGGGTCGATCCGGCCACCTCGAACTCCTGTGAGACGGTCTCGCTCGTGACCTCGTTGAGCTCGTATCCCGTCTCGGCGAGCGTCTCGTCCGAGACGGTGGCTGTCCCGGCGGTGAACTCCGCCGGCTCCTCGCCGGTAACGACGTCGAGGGCGGTACAGCCGGCGAGAGACGCAATTCCGACGGCGCCGCCGGCAGCGAGCGCCCGGCGGCGAGTGACGACGTCGGCGGTCCTCGGCTCGTCCGCAGAGGCGTCACCGACCGTCGTCTCGTCGGCTCTCGACTCGGCGTCCGGTCGTCGGTTCATACTGGCGGTCACGGCGCGAGCGCTACATACTTTGTGTTCGGTGTGTCAACCGATATCCCGGGAGTCGACAGTTCGGACGCTTTTTGAGGCCTGAGGCGGTATACGAACGTAGATGATCTCCAAGGGCTGTGAACAGTGCGCCAAGGGCGGGAAGATGGTGCTGTTCGTCTACGGCTACTGCGACCAGCGGGACTGTTTCTACTGCCCTCTCGGAGCAAACCGGAAGAACGTCACCGACGTGTACGCCAACGAGCGGAAGGTCGAATCCGACGAGGACGTGATCGCCGAGGCCAAGCGAATGAGCGCGCTCGGCACGTCGATTACGGGGGGCGAGCCGCAGGAGGCGATGGCGAAGACGTGTCGCTACCTCGAACTGCTCAAAGACGAGTTCGGCGAGGACCACCACACCCACCTCTACACCGGTATCACGGGCGGCCGCGAGAACATGCGCCGCCTCTCGGAGGCCGGGCTCGACGAGATCCGCTTCCACCCGCCGTTAGAGATGTGGGGCGACATGCACGGGACCGAGTGGGAGGATATCCTGTACGTCGCCCGCGAAGAGGGACTCACGCCCGCCTTCGAGATCCCCGGCATTCGCGCGGAGCCCGAGTTCCTCGAGTTCTTAGACGAGGGGGCCGCCGACTTCTGTAACGTCAACGAGTTCGAGATGAGCGACGGCAACTACCGCCGGATGCAAGAGGAGGGGTT
>CAZNOA010000103.1:0-5649 GCA_964574565.1 uncultured Halobellus sp.
CGAGGCCGGCAATCTGCAGTTCGTTCTCGAGGTCGTACGCCCGCTCCCACGGCTCGACTTCGCTGGGCACGCCGTTGATATCGTCGAACGCCGGTAACACCAGCGCGCTGAGATCGACGGTCATGGCCGTTGCTCCCTTCGGGAAGCAAAAGCAGTACTGATGTGTGGTGGGATTCGAGGATATCGGCGACGGGCTCGCTGAGTGAGTCGCCAGCGGGGACCCGCTCGGCCCGACGAGGTGCTTCGTTCACTACACGGGAGCCGAACAACCCTTTTGAGTGGCTGCGTCGTACGCGAGGACATGGAGCGACGGCGGGCTCTCATCAGCGCGGGGAGTGTGCTGACGGCGTCTCTCTCCGGCTGTGGGGGACTCAGCGGAGGCGACGGCGCGCCCGACGGCGGCTCGACGCCGCCCGGAGACGACACGACTGAGCCGACACCGGACGGCGACCCCGTTGGCTTCGACGTCGAGACGGTCACGGAGGGGTTGACGAATCCGTGGTCGATCGCGTTCCTCCCCGATCGGCGGCTGCTCGTCACCGAGCGCGACGGGGACCTGAAACTCGTCGGCCGTGAGGACGGATCCGCCGCGGTCGTCGCAGGCGTTCCCGACGCCCACGCCGGCGGTCAGGGCGGTCTGCTCGATCTCGAACTCCACCCAGATTTCCCCGACGAGCGCTGGGTGTACCTCACTTACTCCGCCGCGAACGACGATGGCGACACGACCACGCACCTCGGTCGAGGGTGGTTCGAGGGGGGTGTCGACGAGAGGGGTGACGACGCGCCCCGTTTCGAGGATTTCGAGATGCTCCACGCCGCAGAACCGTTCGTGAGTTCGACGCAACACTACGGCTCCCGAGTCGTCTTCGGCGAGGACGGAATGGTGTACGTCACCGTCGGCGACCGCGGGTTCAAAGACTTCGGCCCGAGCCACGTGTCCCAAGACACGACGACCGAGCTCGGGACGACACTCCGGCTCGCGCCGGACGGGTCGGTCCCCGACGACAATCCCCTCGTTGACGACCCCGACGTCGTCGACTCGGTTTTCACCTACGGCCACCGCAACGCACAGGGGATGACCGTCCATCCCGAGACCGGAGAGATCTGGCAGAGTGAACACGGTGAGCGGGACGGCGACGAGATCAACGTGATCCGCGGCGGCGAGAACTACGGCTGGCCGATCACCCACTACGGGTGTCAATACGGAACGAACGACCCCGTCGGCGACGAGCCACACGAGCGTGATGCGGTGACGGCTCCGGTGTACTTCTGGGAGTGCGGCTCCGGCGGCTTCCCGCCCGCCGGCGCGACGTTCTACGACGGCGACGCCTTCGACGCGTGGCAAGGCAACCTGTTCGTCGGGAACCTCGCCGACGAGTACCTCGGCCGATTTGTCGTGGAGTCACCCGAGAATCCGTCCGTCGCCGAGGCCGATCCCGTGCTCGACGGCCGTGGGTGGCGGATCCGTGACGTGGCGGTCGCGCCCGAGACTGGGTACCTGTACGTCGCCGTCGACGACGACGACGCGCCGATCGTCCGACTGGTTCCGGAGTAAGGAGGACGCGTCAGCGAATACCGTCGGGTAACAGCATTCGTCCAGATGCATCAGGGGGATCTGTCGCTCCGTCCGTAGACCTCGCAGCGATCGATTCGACGACTGGATCCTCGACCGGTAACTGGTGATTAATCGTCGCTATCGGGTTTTTTCGGGCGTATTTGTCGGTCGAGGGAACAGGGACCGCGGAACGGGAGAAGTACCAATATAAATAACTAAGAAACAAGGAATTAGATTATTACGTATACCAGATGACGACGAGTAGAATATCGGAGGTCGCGGCGGAGTACTACGAGAAGCAGGCCCAGCTACGAGAGAAACGCGAGGAGTTATCGACGGTCCGCGCGGAGGTGTTCGCCACCGACTCGGAGGAGGTAGAGCAGAAAGCGCGGAACCTTTTCGATACCCTCGGGGTCGATACCGGCAGCGGACAGATCCAGCGGATCGACGAACTGGAGGCGGAGATTTCTGAGCTTCGTGACGAGGTCGAGTCGCTCGAGGTGGAACTGTGGGAACACGCTGAGGAGTTGCGACTGCCCTTCGAGCAGTCCATCGATAGTCGCGACTCGGAAGTCGTCTTCGAGTTCAGGGAGTCGCTCTCTGAGCCGGTCGTCCGCGCGATGACCGACATCCACCCGGTGGCGCCCGAGCGAGTCACCTTGGAGACTGAAGCGATCACGGTCGAGACCGATGAGGTCGGCGAAGCCATCTCGGCTGTCGAGGAGTTCGTCACGGAGATACGCGAGACCGCCCGCGAGAACATCGACAGCAACCCAGTTAAGAGAAGCTCCAGCTCCTCCGGCCTCTTGGGCTGACTCGCGACCCCTTTCGCGGTGTGCTGGTACCACGCCGACACGGTTGCGTCTCCCCGTCGTGTACGGCTGCGAGCGGTTCCGGTCTCGACCCAGTGTACACACACAGGTCGATGTGACCGATTCGGGTTGTGTTTCTCGGAGACAGCAGCGATGCGGCTACCGAGCGCGAGAAACCGACATTCAGACGCCTCCCGGGAGACGACGTCGCGGGTGTTCTGCGGGCTGATCGGCTCGCACTATCGGCTCTCGTTCACCAACTGATTGGTGTGTCTTCAGGGCTGTGTACTCGTTACGAACGAGTAAGGACCGACGACGGAGAAACCGCTCACGCTTACTGAAGAATTTAACGGAGATAGATGTTCGTTAGTCGTTACCGAACATCTGGCGCATCATCGGATGCATTTCCATCAGCTGCTCTTCGGCGATCTCCTCGTACAGCTTGTACGTGATAGAGACCGCCAGCAGCAGTCCGGTTCCGGAGACCTGTCCGATAGTGCCGAGCAGGTTCGCCAACACGGCGAGCAGCCCGACGAGGGCGCCGCCGATGACGGTCACCTGCGGGATGTACCGTTCCATCACCTTCTCGACGACCTGCGGGTTCCGGCGGAAGCCGGGGATCTGCATCCCGGAGTTCTGGATCTGCTTTGCGGTCGCCTCCGGACCCATCCCGGTCGTTTCGACCCAGAAGATGGCGAAGATCGCCCCGCCGATGACCATGAACGTCAGGTCAACCGCGAGTCGGACCGCGATCATCCACGGCTCGACGGACGCCGGGATCTCGCCGAGGAACCACATCCACTCCGTCCGCGCCTGAATCGGATTCAGGTAATAGAAGAACCCGCTGATGGGTTGTCCCTGCTCGCTGTACACGCCGAGCCAAGCCGGCATCCCCGCCCACTGCGAGGAGAGGATCTGACCGAAGAACTGGATGTTCGCCTGCAGCGCGCGAACGAGGATCATCGGCAGGACGGACGCGTAGATGAGCTTCACCGGGAATCGCCCACGCGCACCCTTCACGCGGGCGTGTGACAGTGGGATCTCGACGCGAACCGACTCCGCATAGACGACGATCCCGAAGATGAACACCGTCGTGAACAGCGCGAGGATACTCCCCGGCTCGAACAGCAGATTCTGGAGTCCTTCCGCGGTGAACGGCGACAGCGACACCGGAGCGTCACCGAAGATGAGCCCGTACCAACTCGCGAAGAAGCCGGGCTGACCGAGCGCGGAGAAGCTGAAGAACCCGCCGACGATCTGCTGGCTCACGGCGGCGATAATGAACAGCCCGACCCCGGAGCCGACGCCCCACTTGCTCACGATCTCGTCCATGAACAGGATGAGGACGCCGCCGACGAACACCTGACTGAATATCAGCAGTTCGACGCCGAAGGTCCCGATGCCGAGCGCCTCCGAGACGGCCGGGTCGGCTGGAAGGAACTCGCCGGTGAACACCATCGGAGCGGCCGTCAGTGCGGTGACGATGATCACCAGCAGCTTCTGTAGTCCCTGATAGAGGATTTGGTCACGCGGATCGTTCGTGTCGAGCCCGAGCAGGTTCGCACCGCCGAGCAGCTGCAAGACGATCGACGCCGTGACGATCGGACCGATACCGACCTGCAACAGCGAGCCCGATTCGCCGGCGAGGATCGACCGGAACTGTCCGAAGAAGTCCGTCCCTTGACCGGCCGCCAGCCCGAAGGGGTTGATGTTGGTCAAGAAGAAGTAGACGATCAGGATTCCGGCCGTCCACGTGAGCTTCCGCTTAAACGGAACGTGACCCGCCGGTCGTTCCACTACGGGCATCCGCGTGAGGACCGGTTCGGCGACTTCCTTCCAACTCATCGTTACGCCTCGTTTGCTTCGTCGTCCGAAGTGTTTTCTGATTCGTCAGCGGCTTCCTCGGCGCGCTCGGAGAGCGTGGCCTCGCCGCCGGCCTCCTCGATGAGTTCGACTGCACCGGCGGTGAACGCGTCGGCCGTGACGTGGAGCTCGCTGCGGACCTGTCCGCCGCCGAGCACCTTCACGACGTCCGCCTCGTAGCCGTCGTCGACGACGTCTCGCGCGTCGACGACGTACGCGTCACCGTCCGCCTCGGCGAGGCCGTCGGCGGCGTACAGCGCCGCGTCCTCGTCGAGCTTCTGGACCTTGACCTCGAGGACCTCCGTCTGCGCGTCTTTCGGGCGCTTGAAGCCGTACTTCCCGAGCGGGCCGTAGTTGTGGAACTCGTGTTTCGCGCGACCGGCCGCGCCGCGGCCGCCGCGGTGACCGGCGCCGCGCCGGTTCTTGTGCGTGCCGCCGCCGTGCGTCCGCGATCCGCGCTGTCGACGTTTCTTGTTCGTCATCGCATCGCCTCCAGGAGGGTGTCTATCTCCTCCGTCGTGTGGCGACCGAGCTCACCGCCCTCGATCACCGGGTGTTTGATACCGTCGTGACCGCCGCGGGGCGCGTGGAGCCGCAACGTCGGAGAGAGTCCCTGCTCACGCAGCGTCGTCTCTTCTGCGACGAGCGCTTCCGCCAGCGCCTCGAGGTCGGTGTACTCGGTGTTGTCGTCGATCCACTCGTCGTCGATGTCGGCGGAACCTTCGAGCGGCTCGCCGCGTCGGGCGATGGTGGTCGCGACGACGTCGACGCTCGGCTCCCCGAACGCGACGAGGTCGTTCACCTTGGTGATCATCCCGTGGTACGAGTCCGTCTCCGGGACGAACGTCACGTGGTTGACGCGCCCGATGTTCAGCATATCGAGCGTGTCTTCGACGCCGGACTCGAGGTTGACTTCACCGCGGAGCTGGACGATGGCTTGCATCACTCGCTCACCTCGTCGTAGTGGACTTGACGCGCGTGCTGCGGCGTGCGGGACTGTGCCGCGTTCTCTAAGGCGTTGAACGTCGCTTTCGCGAGGTTCACCGTCGTGCGCGTGTTTCCATCGGAGTTCGTCCATGCGTCCTCGACGCCGGCAAGCTCTAGGATGTTGCGGACCGTCTCCGCGGCCGCGAGGCCCAACCCCTGCGGGGCGGGCTTGATCTCGACCGTAACGGAGCCGGCCTTTCCGTTCGCCGTTCGGGTCAGGGAGTTCGTGCCGCCGGGCTGGTCCTCCCAGGAGCCGGAGCCACGGTCGACTTTGATGATGTTCAGCTTCGCGACGTCGATCGCCTTCTGGATTGCACCGCCGACCTGATCGTCGCGGGCCTGCGCGTAGCCGAGGTAGCCGTCGCGGTTGCCCACGGCGACCACACAGCGGAACTTCACACGCCGCCCGGAGTCGGTCATGCGCTGGACCAT
>CAZNOA010000104.1:0-5648 GCA_964574565.1 uncultured Halobellus sp.
CGGCTCGTCCGGCAGCGACTCGGCTAGCGACGAGGTGTCGAGCGCGTCGGGAGAGGGCGAGAGGGCGAGCCGCATCCGTTGGAACTCGATCCCCGTCCGATTCCGTGCGTACGTGAGGTACGATCGCATAGGTAGTATGAACGGGGCGCGTCGAGTCCCCGCGGAAGGTATCGATAGTAACCGCCCGAGTGGCTTTGTTATCGAGAGGCTACCGGCTCGAACCGGTGGTCCTAACGACGACTCAATCGGCGACGGGGTTCGGCCGAGGTGCGCGTCTCGGTGAGCGGCGAATAGTCAGGTCATACTCTTACCCGATGCCGCCGGAGGTACGGACCGAACGGTACCGCATGTACTCCGCACTCGCAAGCGCCGTGAACCACCCGGACTCGGTCGAGCGCTACTACGGTCTGTTCAACCGCCGGATACTCCGGTCGCTCTCGGAGTCGGGGGTCGAGTTGGATGTCGTATCGCCGCGGCCGTTCGCTCCGCCGATCGGACCGTATTCGACGTACGCGTCCCTGCCGACGGTCGAAGAGTGGGGCTCGTACGACGTCCACCATCCGCGCTTCTGGTATCTCCTCCCGAAGCGGTTCTTCTACGGACTGGCCGGGGACTCGTTCGCGCGACGGGTTCCCCCCTACGCCGACCGAACGTTCGACGTGCCGGATGTCGTTCACGCGTGCCACATCTACCTCGACGGATACGGTATGTTGCCGTACGTTCGCGAACACGACGTGCCGCTTTTCGTCGTCGCCCACGGCACGGTGCTCAACTCGTACGACGACCTCCCGCGCGGGGTGCGTTCGAACGTGCGGGAGACGCTCGAGACCGCGACCGGCGTCTTGTGTGTCAGCGACGCGCTCGCCGCGCGGGCCCGGGACCTCACCGACCCGTCGAAGGTCCGAACCGTCCCCCTCGGTGCGGATCCCGATCGGTTTCCCGTCGAACGCCGCGCCGAAATCCGTCGAGAACTCGGCGTCTCAGACGACGCGACGGTCGTGTTGTTCGTCGGCCAGTTCGTCGAGCGGAAAGGCGTCGCCGACATTATCGACGCGCTGCCGCGGATCGAGGACGACGAGACCGTCTTCGTGTTCGTCGGAAGCGGCGGGGAGCTGAGCGACGACCTCCGGGCGGCGCTCACCGAGGCGGATCGTCCTGCGCGGCTGGTGTTCGACGGGCTCCCGCCGGTCGCGCTCCGCCGGTGGTTCGCCATCGCCGACCTCCTCCTGTTGCCGAGCCACACGGAAGGGCGCCCCACCGTCATCTACGAAGCGATGGCGAGCGAGACGGCCGTGTTGGCGTCGTCGGTCGGCGGCATTCCCGAACAGGTTGCCGACGCTGACACCGGTGTGTTGATCGAGCCCGGAGACGTGGACGCGCTCGTCGCCGCGCTCCGCGATCTGACCGCCGATCGCGCTCGGCTCCGAGAGATGGGGCGACAGGGACGTGAACGACTCCGTCAGAACGGGTGGACGTGGGGCGAACACGCGGACCGCGTCCGACAGATCCACCGCGAGGCGATCGAATGACCCGACGCCGGTCGACCGGCGACAACGGCGGGAGAACGGATCGAGGAGACGACGTCGCGGCGGCGGGCTCCGCGAACGAGTCCCTTTCCGTGCTTGCGTTCACGTCGCATCGGCCCGCTGAGCTAGTCGAGCCTCTCCGAGAAACGGATCTCGACGTCGACGTCGTCGAAATTGACGGCGGGGAGTCGCTGCCGGCACGGGCCCTCGCGGCCGTTCGCCGAACTCGAGCGTCGATCCGGACCACCAACCCGGACGTGATACTGCTCGACTGTTACGAGGCGATGGGGGCCCTGGTCGCGCTGCTCGCGATGCGGTACGACGTCCCGATCGTCGCCAGACTCGTCGGCGACACCTGGCAGCGATTCGAAAACGCCATCCGCGACGCGAGGTCGAACGGCGACTATCACCGCGCCCTGATCTACCGCGGAATTCTGGCGGTGGACGAGTTCGCGTTCGACAGGGCCGTCGGGTTCGTCGTCGTCTCGGCACAGCTCGGCGAGGTCGTTCGTCGACGGACTGGGTGTCCGCCGGAGCGGATCGGGATCGTTCCGGTGCCGGACACCGGGGCGGCCGGCGAGCCGACCTCACACGAGGACGGAGACGGCCCGAGCGAGAGAGACGGCCCGGACGACACGGACGAATCGAGCGGTACCGAGCCGTCGTCGCCCCCGCGGGAGCGGTTCGACATCGACTCCGACCGGATTCTCCTGACGGTCACAAACCTGAAGTACCGAGCGAAATACCGCGGCGTCACGACCGCCGTCTCGGAGCTCGAATCCGTTCTCGAACGGCGCCCGGACACCGCGTACGTCGTCGCCGGCGGCGGCGAGTACGCCGGGAAGCTCGAATCGAGGCTCGACGCCCTCGTGACCGATCCCGACGTTCGCGACCGGATCCACGCCGTCGGCTACGTCACGGACGTGGCGTCCCTGTACGAGATCGCCGACGTGTTCGTCTACGTCTCCTACCTCGACGGCTATCCCCGCGTCGTGCTCGAGGCCCAACGCGCCGGGGTCCCGGTCGTCGCGAATGACGCCTTCGGGATGAGAGAGCAGATCGTCGACGGTGAGTCCGGGTTTCTCGTCGATCTCGGAGCGACCGGACAGCTCGCCGGCCGAGTCGAGTTCCTGCTCGAGAACGACGAGGACCGACGGGAACACGGTCGACGGGGACGGGAGCGCGTCGCCAGCGAGAACTCGCCGAGCGCCGTCGGTGAGCGCTTAGAGGCGTTCGTCCGTACCCTTCACGAGGACCACAGCCGGGATCGGTAACGAGTCACGCTCGAGCGGGTTCGACGTCCGGGTGGGTTCGGAGGTCGGGATCGACGGGATCCGCGGCGCGACGCCGCATCCATCGGGCGTGCCGAACGTAGACGCCGACCGGAATCGTGTCGATCCCGAGAAGCTTCGCGATCGCGAGTCGATTTCGGCCGTTCACGAAGAGGAGGGTCCCGTCGCGTGCGACGTCCACGTTCACTTCCGTGTTCGCGGCCGGATAGTTGTCGAACGCCGATTGCGGCCGGTATCCGTCGCGCTCGATGCGCTGGAACAGCGCGTCTATCTCCTCGCATCGCCGCTCGAGTCCCTCCAGTGTCGTGATCCCTCTCGTCGTCTGCCGCCCGGCGTCGATGAACGCCCGACTCCGTCGGAACCACTCCGTTTCCTCCCACGCCGCGTCACGAACGAGACGCGCTTCCAGCGATCCGAAGAACGCGCTCTCCGAGAACCGATCCGCGCCCCCGCGATAGAGCTCGTATCGGGGCTCGTACGCCGGCTCGATCCGGTCCGGCTCTCGGCGGTCCCAGTCGCCGTCCTTCACCACGCCCAGTCTGGCGTCCGGACCGTGATACGGGGGGTACGCGCGACCTGAGAACCGTCGAATGTCGCTCGGCTCGACGTGGAGGACTGCGAACGGGTCGGGCGGGTTCGGGTATCGCTCGAAGTCGTCGGGAAGGGGGTACGCCCGCCGGGCGCGCCACCGTTTCAGCGGCGTCGGCGTCGCCGAGCGGACGAGTCGGCCGGCCGACTTCGATACGAGAGCGGTAGCCCCCTCGTTTTTGAGCACCGAGTACGCCGTCGCGAGGTCGCTCATCGGTTTCGTATCCGGTGAGTCCGACATTGTTACTCGCCCGTTAGCCGGTCGGACGCACGACGAGCGGTCGATTTCGCCCGTCCGTTGAGGTCGAAGCGCGTCTCAACCCCTCGAAGCGCGTCTCAACCCCTCGAAGCGCGTCTCAATCCGTCGAGGCGGCCGGACGGAAACGGGCCGTAACGTCGCTTCCGGTCGACGCGGTCAGCTCGACGGCAGACCGATCGCGTTGACGACCGTACTCCTCGAAGTACGGCGTCTCAGTGGCTCGCATTTCCGCGCCCTCGGAGAACTCGACGCGGGCGATCCGGCGGTCGTCCGTCAGGACGACGACGCCGGCGTCGGTCCCCTCGAAACTCACGACGTCGACCTCCGGATGGAAGTGGTAACGAACCGTGTAGGTGGCGTCGGCGTCCCCGTCGACCGAATCGCGGACGCGCCAGCCGGAACCGACCGTCGTCACCGTGCGCCGGTGTTCGTAGGAGGGGCCGGTGAACGAGCGCCTCGCGTGTCGAGCCTCGATCCGACCGGGAGCGTCGGCCGTCACGGACACCGACGTCCGCTTGCCCATCATGTAACTCCCGCCGAGGGGTATCGGCTCGACGTCGTCGTACTGTGCGGTGTTGTGCGCCGCGACGCTCCGGCAGTAGCGCCGGCGCTCGTTCGCGCCGTAGTCGTACACGCCGGTGTCGGCAAGCACGGGCGTCCCGTCCATCCAGAGCAACACACTCAGCTGGTCGTTGTGCGAGTGTGCGGGGAGGTGCGGCGGTCCGACCGTTCCGACGTCGAAGAGGAGCGTCCCGGCGTCGGTCGATAGCGGCCGGTAACCGGCACCGTCCGGGTGCCGCATCGATCGGAACCGGGGTTCGATCCCGCAGGCACGACAGTACGCGAGACACGTTTCCGCTTCGAGGGCCTCCCCGTTGACGGCGTCGTTCAACAGGGGGATCGACCCGGACGGCTCAACGAGCCGGGAGAGCCATCCCATCGCGTACTCGGCGGTCCCGCCGACGATCGTCGTGGGGAGATCGGCCTGCGAAAGGAGGTCGTACGCGGTCGCGTATCGGCGAAGCACCGTGACGTGATACATCGGGCTCCGTTCGAAATGAGCGCCGTCCGGAAGGAACTGCGTCCGTGCCGCCCGCCGAAGCAGTTCGAGACCGATCCGCTCCCAGCCGGTGTCGTGATCGCTGAAGAGGACCCCGGCGGTCAGAAGCGCGGCGGCGTTCTCGATCAGGTGATTCCCGCCGATCTCGTGTTCGACGTGGTTCTCGAGGAACAGCGCGTTCTTGTAGATCGCCCGGTGGAGCTCCTCGGGCACCGTGACATCCGGGTCGCCGCTACACCACGCGGCGTACCGGCTCCAGTTGAGGACGCGTAACGAGACCGAGTGCGGAATCCACGACCGCCGGAGGTACCGGTCTTCGCCGATCGGGTTCTCGTCGACCCACGAGGAGAGCTGGCGCTCAAACGCCGAGCGAACGCCTTCGACGGCCGACGGGGAGTCCGCGACGAGCGCGACGCGTTCGAACTGCTCGAACGCTTCGAGCTTCAGGCGCCAGAATATCGGATGCGAATCGATCGCGTCGCGCTCCCAGTCGATCGGGTCACCGAGATCGAGCGTTCGGTTCAGAAACGTGAACCGCCCGTCGGCCGCCGCCGACACCGTGTCACGGTATTGGTCGCGCTCAGACGGTGACAGGCTTCTGGCGAGGGCGTCGAGGTTGCGACGTACCGGCCCCGGCGTCGGCGACAGCTCGGCGGGGACCCGGCGGTCGTACCGCTCGTCGAAGTCGAACGGGAGTCGGGGGACGGTGGCGTGTCTGAGGCGGCGCTCGGCGATGCCCGCGAGCTGAACCGGTCGCATGTTCCGGATCGTGTGATAAGCGACGCCCCACTCACGGACCGTCGTGGAGAGGCTCGACAGATGTTCGCCGCGGTCGGCGTCCCCAGCGGCACCGAGACCGTCGGTCCCGGTCATGATTCGATGACCTCGGACAGGAGACGTCCCAGCCGGCTCGCGACGACGCC
>CAZNOA010000105.1:0-5570 GCA_964574565.1 uncultured Halobellus sp.
CGGCTCGGCGGCTCGCCGACGGCGAGGTCGAGCGCCACGGCGACGGCGAGGGCGGCGACGACGCTCGCCGCGGCGACGCTCGGTGACACGGTTACAACCCGTCGAGGAACGCGTCGAACGCCCCGCTTTCGGAGTGGACGTGCGCGTACGTTCCGAGCGTCTGGTGTTCGATCAGGCCGTCGTGGTCGCCGTCGATCCCCTCGCCGCGTTCCACGTCGAAGGCGAACCGGGCGTCGTCGTCGACCGCGGCCGCGGAGTAGTGGAACTCGTGGCCCCGCAGGGCCGTGCCGGTCGCGGCGGTCGGGCCGTCGCGCGTCGCCCGCAGCTCCACGTGGTCGAGGGCCTGATACCGGTCGCGCATCTCCACGGCCGCCGGGAGGACGCCCGCCATCGCGTGGGTGTCGCCCTCGACGGTCGTCAGCGACTCCGCGAGCGCCATCAGTCCGCCGCACTCGCCGACGATCGGCGTCCCCGCCGCGGCCGCGTCGGCGATGTCGTCGAGCGCCGGGCTCTCCGCGATCGCCTCGGCGTGCAGTTCCGGGTACCCGCCGGGGAGGTACACCCCGTCGCAGGCCGGCAGCGGGTCGCCCGCGGTCGGCGCGAACGTCTCGACGGTCCCCCGCTCGCGGAGGCGTTCGATCGTCGCGGGGTAGACGAACCGGAACGCCGCGTCGCGGGCGACGGCGATTCGGGGGCGGTCAGTGTCGTCAGAACGGGGCGCCGCCCGTCGGTCGGCGTCGGCCGCCAGCGCCGGCTCCCGCGCGGCCGCGACCAGTCGGTCGGTTCGTAGCTCCGCCGCGGCCGCGTCGAGCGCCGCCTCCGCGATCGGCGACTCCCCGCCCATGTGAAGCCCCAGGTGTCGCTCGGGCACTTCGAGGTCGTCGTCCGGCGGGATTCGGCCGAAATACGTCAGCTCGTCTGGCAGCGCCTTCCGGATGCCCGCCTCGTGACGCCCGCCGTGGGCCCGCTGGGCGATCACCCCCGCGACGTCGATCTCGCGGCCGATCCGGTCGGCGTAGGTCCGGAAGCCGAGCGCGGTCGCGGCGACGCTCTCCATGCCCGCGCTCGCGTCGACGACGAGCACGACCGGCAGCCCGAGCGCCTCGGCGACCGCGGCCGTGCTCGATCCGTCGCCGTCGTACAGCCCCATCACGCCCTCGACCACGCAGACGTCGCCCTCGCCGCGAGCGTAGTTCCGGCGCAGGCCGTCCTCGCCCTGCAGCCACCGGTCGAGCGTCCGAGAGGGACGCCCGGCGACGTGCGCGTGGTGGCTCGGGTCGATGAAGTCGGGTCCGGCCTTCGCCGGCTGGACCGCGTGCCCGGCGGCTTCGAGCGCGCGGATCGTCGCGAGCGTCGCCACCGTCTTACCGACCCCCGAGCTCGTGCCGCCGAGGACGAACCCCTTCATGGCTGCGCCCCGTTCTCGGCGAGCAGCCGGTCGGTGAGCGTCGCGATCCGCTCGCGGAGGTCCGCCGGCGGCACGCCGGCCCGGTCCGCGAGCGCCAGCGCGCCGCCCATGCCGACTCCCTCTTTCGCTTCGCCGCGGGCGTACGCTCGCATCGCCGGGTGGTCGCTCGCGTCGAACTCCGGGTCCGTCGCGGTCAGTTTCAACTCGAGGTCGTCCGCGAGCGCCGCCACGTCCGCGGTCGGGTCGTCGGCGACGAACGCGGTCGTCGCGAGCGGAAGCCGGCGGTCGACCCCCGCGTGTCGCGCCAGCGCGGCGACCGCCGCGAGCTGGGTCCCGCCCGCGAGCGTCACGTCGATCCCGTTCTCGGCCGCGCCGACGACGAGTCCGGCCGCGACGGCCAACACCGGATCGCCCATGTGCCGGACGGCGGCGACGGGGTCGCCGGCGGCGTCGCCGGGCGTCAGCCCGCTCGCGGCCAACCCCTCCTCGACGACCGTCCGCTTGGTTTCGAGGGGGTTCGCCGCCAGCGACGAGGAGACGATCGGACGCTCGCCGAGCGCGGTCAGGACGCCGAGCGCGGTGGTCGTGCCGCCCGGAATCGTCTCGGCGAGGAGGAGTTCGGCGGGGGCGGAGTCGTCGGTGTCGGCTTCGGGGCCGTCGCTCGGTCCCGCGCCCGGGCTCGCAATCTCCGTCGCCATCGAGCGCGCCGCCTCAAAAACGGCCGCCGCGTCCGGCACCGGCTCCGAGTCTCGCACGTCGCCGCCGGGGGCGGCCCCCGCGTCCAAGAGCGGTTCGGCCGCCGTCGGCGCGGCGAGTCCGGCGTCGACGCCGACGAAATCGAAGCCGACCAGCTCTCGGACCGCTCGCGTCACGACCGCCGGCGTCGGGCATCCCGAGGGGCTGACCGGGACCGGCGAGTCGGGAGCGGGCCGCCCGTCGACGACGATTTCGAGGTCCGCGCTCGGCGTTTGCGTCCGGAGCTGCGGATCGGCGCCGGCGGCGCTGATCCCGTCGATCGCGGCCGTCGCGGTCGTCCCCGCGACGACGACGAGCGTCGGGGCGCTCACGCGAGACCTCCGGCTCGTCGCGTCGGTCGCGTCCGTCCGTCGGCCGTTGGTTCGATGGCTACCACTGGCGGTTAGTTAGGACAAGCGGACTTTAATCGATCGGGTCGGCGGGGATCGATCGAACCGGCGGGCCAGTGAGAAGCGCTTCACACCAACCCGCCAAGCGTGAACACCGCGTAACAGAGCACCACGAGCACGCCCGAGTGCAACAGCGCCGCGTACCGCCCGCGCGAGGCGGTCCCCGCGAACCACCCGGACGCGAGCATCGTCGCCTGTGTGACGACGTACAGCCGGAAACGCTCCAGCTCGGGGTGGACGGTGTCGGGTTCGGTGACGAGGTCGGTCGTCGCGGCGAGGTCGGCCAGTCGAGCCGCGTCGACCACCTGCGTGTTGACGACCGCGACGACGCCCGCGACCAGCGCGGCCGCCGCCCAGCCGACCGCGACGTACGGGTGCATCGACGAGCGGAGCGCCCGCTGTTCGCTGTACAGCTGACCGACCTCGATCCGGAGCGTCTCGAAGACGGCCTCCGCGTCGCTGCCCGCGTGTAGCGCCCCGGTCACCAAGCCGAGCGTCCCCTCGGCCAGCGGGGTGCCGACGCGCTCGACGAACCGATCGATGGCGGCGGCGCGCACGTCGGTGGGGCCGTCGGTCTCACCGGCGGAGCGTCCCGTCGCCGTGGTCGACCGGAGCGCGAACGCGAGGTCGGCCACGTCGTCGTCGAGCACCCCGAGGTCGACGTCGCGGGAGACCGCCGCGACCGCGTCCGGGAACGGGTGGCCGTGCGCGACGTGTCCGGAGACGGCGTGGACGAAGTCGGCCAGCTCGCGGTCCTTCGCGTCGTCGATGCGAGTCCGCCTGAGGGCGACGACCCCGACCGGAACCGCGAACGCCGCGTACGCGAGCAGGACGACGTTGACGAGCGTGTACTCCGCGAGCGCGAGCGCGACGGCGAGGAGGACCGCCGGCGGGGCGGAGACAACGACCGCGCTCGCCGGGTTGTGCCCGACGCTCGCGACGATCCGGCGGGGTGACCCCGGCAGGTCGTAGCTGGCGCGCTGGTTCGGCGGGCGGAGCGTCCCGACGGCGACCGCGCTGGCGAGCCCGATCGCGACGAGAAAGAGGACGGAGCCGTACAGCACGACCGCCCGCGTCGGCACCACGCCGACCGGCGTGGTCACCGGCGGGAGGAACTCGGGGATCACGACCGTGAGCGCGGTCGCCGCGATGACGAGCAGCGCCGGCAACACCAACACCGCGACGAACAGCTCCGTGAGCAGTTCGAGGAAGCGCCGAGCCCGCTTCCGGGCGCGGTCCTGCCGGTGCGCGAGCATCCGGCTCTCTGTCCGGAGGTACTCCGCGAGCGCCCCGTCGCCGGTCGCCGCGTGTTTCCGGAACTTGAGCAGGAACGGGGCGAGCAGCTCTCGCGAGGGCGTGTCGCGGGCGACGCGTCGAAGTCCCTCGTCGAGGCTCCCCGCCAGCTGTGCCGCGTTGAGCGCCTTCCGAAGGGAGGTCGCGGTCCCGCCGTACGCGTCGCTCGCGGCGGTCTTCGCGACCATCTCCCGGGGGCCGTCGCTCCCGGACGCGAGCAGCTCCAGGTACCGGACCGCCGCCGGGAGCGTTCGCTCGATGTCGGTCCGGCGCGTCGCCGTGAGCCACCGGAGGTAGAGGCCGCCGAGCCGCACCGTCGCGCGTTTCGCGAGGACCCCCGCGAGCCCGGCGATAGCCACCGCGATCCAGTCCGGCGAGAGCGACGCGACCGGAACCGGTGAGACGCCGCCGAGTCTGGCTCCCGTCGCCGCGAGCAACGCGGGCGCCGCGCCGGACGCGACGAGCAGGACCGGCGCGATAACGCTTAGGCAGACGAGCCACGACACCCCGTACACCCGCGCGAGGTACGTCTCGAACCCCGTGTCGAGCGCGGTCCCCCGGTACCGCTTCCGGTCGGCGTCGTGGCGGCGGTCGCCGGCGTGACGCGCGAACAGCGCGTAGCAGACGCGGTCGACGACGCCGAGCCGCCCGCCCCGAAGGAAGCCGTCGGTCTCGGCGGCGGCGAGCGCGGACCGCCGGGAGTCGCCTCCGGTGTCGGTCTCGGTCGCCGGACCCCCTCTCACGGCCGCTCACTCCCGCTCGTGATGTCGTTCGAATCCCGGTTCGCGCTCCCGGCGGTCGCCTCTCCTCCGCGGTCGGGTCCCGATCGCGCCGCCGCGCCCATCGTGCGGGCCGCGCGTTCGACGGTCGCCGCCTCGTCCGTGCGGAGGTCCGCGAGGAACTCGAACAGCGCGTCGAAGTCGTCGACGCCGTCGCGCACGAGGTACTCGACGTATCGGTGTTTCGACGCGAACTCCGACTCGACGGCGTCGACGTCCCGGTCCGTGTAATCCGCCAGCCGAGCGAGGGCGTGGAGCCGCCGGTCGTCTCGGCGGGTCGCGGACGCCGAGGCGGAGTCCGGGTCGGTCGACGGCGACGATCCGAGGCCGGACCCGGAGCCGCTCGTCGCGGTCGACCGTCGAGAGCCTGGAGCGCCCGGAAAGCGGAACGCCCCGTCAGGGTCGCGCCACGCGACCGTGTTGTAGTACACCGCCTCGCCGGCCTTGTCGACGACGCCGGCGCCGCCGTGTTTCGGATTGCCGGTCGGGCTCCGCTTGGCCTCCGGATCGAGCGCCTCGTACTCGTCGGCCGAGAGCAGTTCAACCGCTCGCGAGACGTACCGCTCGCCGTCGGCCTGCCGCGGGAAGACGACGAGGTCGACCTCTCGGAGGAGGTACGGCGGCAGGTCCCGCTCGATAACGCGGTTGACGAGCGCCTCGACGTCCCCGGCGTGAGTCGTCCCGATCACCCCGTGGCCGGTGCTCAGCGTCTCACCGAACGTCTCGAAGCTCGCGGGCGTGTTGATCTCGGCGATCACCTCGACGTCGGGATTGAGGTAGTTCGCCTCGGTCATCAGCTCGGACATGCTCACGGCCTTGTACGCGTCCTCGTGTTCGCGGGTCGTGAGCGACACCCCGGTCTCGTGCGGAAGCCGGACCTCGCGAGAGCCCTCGTCGATCGAGACCGGGCGGTCGTCGAACGGAATGAACGGGGTGTGGGCGTTC
>CAZNOA010000106.1:0-2323 GCA_964574565.1 uncultured Halobellus sp.
CGGGGTCGTCGGTACGCGTGTGCCGACACTCTCCGTCGAACTGAACGGGGACGCCGTCCACGCGATCCGGGCCCCCGACCGGTTCACGACCACCGGCCCGTTCGCCATCGCGTTCGAGAACCACGGCCGCTCGACGCACGTCCACCTCAACTTCGACGACGAGCTCGACCGTGTCGCCTCGCTCCGTGAGACGAATCACTACATCGACGACGAGACGACGAGACGAGTACACGTCGTCGTCGACGACGCCGAGGAGACCGTTCGCGGGAAGCTGAAGATCGTCACCGGCTACGGCTCGAACACGCGCTACGTCGACGTGGAGATCGAACCGCCAGTCGACCCCACCGCCGAGGCGGTCACCGTCGACGAGTCCCTCGCGAAGCCGCCTGAGCGACCTCCGGATCCGCCGCTCGCACAGCGCGCCGCTGACGCGGTCGGTCGTCTGATCGAACGCGGCGGCGTACCGGCGGCGATCCTCGCGTTCGTCGCCGTCGTCGCCGGCGTTGCGGTCGCGCTCGCGACCGGGAGCACGCTCGTCACCGTCACCGTCGGACTCGTGCTCTCGGTGTCCCTCGCCGCCGCCCTGTTGGCGGTCTGGTAGCCGACCGCTTCCGCTGTGGGAGTGGCCGACCGGCCCCCGGATCACCAGCCGCGAAAGCGGCCGCGGATCCACGCGCTTTTAAGCGCTCCTGCGGAACGTGAGTCCATGAGCTTCGAGAAGGAAGACGAGGTCGTCCTCCACGACAAACACAGCGAGTACGACGGCGAGACGGGCACGATCACGCAGGTCATGGAGACGATGTTCGGTGACGCGACCTACACGGTCAGCTTCGAGGAGGGCCAAGAGACCGGCGTTCCCGAGGACGCCCTCGACGCCGTCGAGAGCGAAGAGTAACCCACCCCCTTTTCAACCAGGATTCGCATGCCGAAAGTCCCCTTTCACTACGTCGACCTCCGCGCCTTCTCGTACGCGACCGAAGACGAGAAGCGCGTCGAGGACGCGCTCCGCACGTTCGTTCCGGAGGACGCCGAGATAGACCGCGTCGAGAACGTCGGTCACCACGGCGACCGCATCGTCGTGCTCTCCGCGCGGATCGAGAACGCCGACGGCATGCGTCACGTCCTCGACGCGCTCGCGGACCTCGACGACGTCGACCGCGTGATAGCCGAGCTCGATCAACGGGTCGACGACAACTGCGCGCTGTTCTTACGCGTCGACAAGCAGGCGGCGTTCCGCGGCGAGGTCCGCCTCGGCCCCGGGATCACCGTCCGCGCGAAGGTCGAAGCGTACCCCGCGAAGAAGGAGGCGGCCGTCGAGAACGCACAGGAGACCCTGTCGCGGCTGGCGGACGAGTCGTAGCGCCTTTTCGGCGCCGACCGCTCCTCGTAACACCGACGACCGACGACCGACGCCGACCGCGCTTCGAAACACCGATATCCGCAGGCAGTCAAGCGCCGTCGACATGGACCCGACAGTGATGCTGCCGCCGCGACCCGACCGTCGGTGGACGATCGCCAAACAGCTCGGGCTCGACACCGCGGTGGTTCGCTTCTGGGGCGTCGACGACTGGTGGGAGTACGACACCCTGCAACGAACCGTCACGCGGTTCGCGGACCACGGCTTCTCGCTCGACGTCGTCGAGGACCGCCCGCCGATGGAGAAGACGGTCCTCGGTGAGCCGGGCCGCGACGAGGAGATCGAGACGGTCAAAACGCTGATCGAGAACATGGGTCGGCTCGGCATCGACACCTACTGTTGGGTGTGGACCGAGAACCCCCTCGGCGTCATCCGCACCTCTGACTCGCTGCCGGGCCGCGGCGGCTCACAGCGCATCGGCTACGACCACGAGTGGACCGAACGGGCCCCGGACCACGAGGCCGCCGGGATCACCGAAGCGGAGCTGTGGGACAACCTCGAATACTTCCTCGACGAGGTCGTCCCCGTCGCCGAGGAGTACGGCGTCAACCTCGCCCTTCACCCCGACGACCCGCCGACGTCGCCGGTCCGCGGCGTCCCTCGGATCGTCCAGTCTGTCGCGGACTACCGACGCATCCTCGATCTCCACGACAGCGAGCGGCACGGCGTCACGTTCTGTCAGGGGAACTTCGCCGCGATGGACGGCGACACGAATGAGGCGATCCGCGAGTTCGGCGACCGGATCCACTTCGTTCACTTCCGAGACGTCGAGGGCGACGAGCGCAACTTCGTGGAGACGTGGCACGACGAGGGGCCGACCGATATGAAAGCGGCCGTCGAAGCGTATCAGGAGGTCGGCTTCGACGGCCCGATCCGGCCGGACCACGTCCCGCGGATGGTCGGCGA
>CAZNOA010000106.1:2423-5538 GCA_964574565.1 uncultured Halobellus sp.
TCGCTGCGGTATCCGTGGGTGACGACCGACGAGGAGATGCGCGAGGCGTTCACGGAGGCCGACCGGTCGCTCGACGCGCTCGCCGACGTCCACCCCGCGACCGGACGCGACGTGTTCTTCTCGTACCTCGCGCTCGAGGACGGCGCCCGGATCGCCCGGAAGGCGGCCGAGGCCGACTTCGAGGGACACGAGGCGTTCTGGGCGGTCGCGGGCGACACCACCGCCGACGCGCCCACCGCGGACGTGATTGCGCGCCACTACCCGGAGGCCGAGGTCCGCGGGTCGGTCGACGGTCACGAGGCGATCGTCGACTGCTCGAAGGCGGCGACGCTGCTCGGCTGGGAGCCCACCCGGAGCTGGCGGACCCTCGAGTAGCGGCCCCGCACGAGTAGCGGTTCCGCCGCGAGTACGCACCCGCGGCGGGGGTTTTTATCACGTGCCGCCGACCCGTTCGGTATGAGCGATCCTTTCGTCGTCGTGGGCGCCGACGCGGCCGGACTGAGCGCGGCCAGCAAGTTCCGCCGCGAGGCGCCGGACCGCGAGGTCGTCGCCTTCGAGAAGGGGCGGTGGATCTCGTTCGCGTACTGCGGGATGCCGTACTTCATCGAGGGGCGCGTCGAGCGACTCTCGAACCTCCTCTCGCTCTCTCCGAGCGAGGTCGACGAGCGCGGGATCGACCTCCGTCGCGGCCACGAGGTGACCGCGGTCGATCCGACGGCGAAGCGCGTGACCGTCGAAACCGCCGACGGCGACACCGTCGAGCAGCCGTACGGGGACCTCCTCGTCGCCACCGGCGGGCGGGCGACGACCGGCCCGTTCGACGTCCGAGAGGTCGACGGCGCGTTCACGCTTCACGACATGGACGCCGCGGCCGCGATGGACGCGTACATCGCGGCGCCTGACGCGTACGACCCCGAGCGAGCCGACGTGAGCGCCGTCGATCGCGAACGCGTGGAGCACAACGCCTCGCTGGCGGCCCCCGAGACGGCAGCGATCGTCGGCGGCGGCTACGTCGGCGTCGAGATGGCCGAAGCCCTCACCGGTCGCGGACTCGACGTCCACCTCTTCCAGCGGTCCGGACACCTCCTTCCCCCGTTCGGCGAGGCGGTCGGCGAGCGGGTCGCCGACGAACTGACCGAGCGCGGCGTCACCGTCCACACGGGGACCCCCGTCGACGCGCTGGTCGACGACGATGCGGGTCGGGTCGCGGGCGTCGTCGTCGACGGCGAGCGGATTCCGGTCGACCTCGCGGTCGTCGGCGTCGGGATCGTCCCGAACACCGAGCTGCTCGACGGGACGGGCGTCGACCGCGGAGAGGGCGGAGCGATCCGCACCGACGAGTACGGTCGGACGAGCCTCCCGGACGTGTACGCCGCGGGCGACTGCGCGACCGCGACGCACGCGGTGACCGGCGAGGACGCGTGGATGCCGCTCGGGCTCACCGCGAACCGTGGCGGTCGGGCGATCGGTGCCACCGTCGCGGGCGAGCCGTCTCCGGTCGGCGAGATCGCCGGGACCGCCGTCGTGAAGGCGTTCGACATGGAGTGCGGGCGCGTCGGGATCACGGACGACGAGGCGGCGGTCGGGGCCGGCTTCGATCCGGTCCGAGAGACGGTGACGGCCGGCTCTCGCTCCGGCTACTACCCCGGTGCGGCCCCGACCGACGTGACGCTCGTGGCCGACCGCGGCTCCGGACGGCTCATCGGCGGGAGCATCGTCGGCCCCGACCGCGCCGCCGTTCGGATCAACACGCTCGCGACCGCGCTCGAGGCGGACATGACGGTCCCGGAGGTCGAGCGACTCGACCTCGCGTACGCGCCCCCGTTCAGCCCGGTGTGGGACCCGATCCTCGTCGCGGCGAAGGTGCTCAACGGGACGATAGCGGAGTGAAGACGGGTGTCGTCGTTCGCGCTCGGTTCCGATCGGGCGCCTACGGTGAGGCGGAGTCGGCGGTCGACTCCGCGTCCGATTCCCCGGCCGCGCCGTCGGTCGCGAAGAGACGAACCGCGACGCGACCGACGACGTAGCCGGCGAGCCCGACGCCGATCGCGCCCGCGAGGGCGACGCCGAGCGGTCGACCGACCGCGATCAGGAACGGACCGAGGTCGGCAATCGGGATCGCGTACGGTTCCGGCCCGGCCGTTCTGAGGAGGACGGCGGCGATCGGCCCGTACGCGAGGAGTATCGCGGGGAGCACGCCGCCGCCGACCGCGACGAAGGCGACCACGCCGACCGCGGTCAGGAGCGCGAGGACGGCGATCGTCGCCGCGGTCCCCGTCGACGCGCCGAGGCCGGGGGCCGCGAGCGCGACCGCCTCGAAGGCGACGTACGACAGCGCGAACCCGACCGCGCTCCACACCGCGGCGCGCTCGAAGCCGGTCTCGCCGAGGGCGATGCGGGTCGCTCGCGTCATTCCGGTCTCGTGGCGCCCCGCCCGTCGCGGTCGGGCGTGAGGTTTCCGTGTTCGTCGATCTCGCCGGCGACGATACGCGTCGAGGAGATCCGCTTGCCGTCGGCGGCCTCGACGTGATCGATCACGACGATGTCGAGGGGGTCGTGGCCGCGCTCGGTGCGGATCTCGTTGATCCGCTCGCCGCCGTCTCGCGTCTCCGGCGAGACGATCAGGGCGTCGAACGTCGGCTCGACGGCAATGCCGGTGGGCTCGCTCAGCTCGCGGATCGTGAACTCGCGGTCGTACCTCTCGGCGCGCGGCGCGAGTTCGGCTTCGAGGTCGCGCTTCCGGCGGTCGTACGGGCGGACGTACCGGTCGACGTGGCGGGTCTCCGGCGCGAGCTCGTCGGACGTGAGCCCGACGGTCACGTCTCCCAGCTCGAACGCCCGTTCGAACAGCTTCCGGTGGCCGTCGTGAACGGGGTCGAACGTGCCACCCAGCGCGACGTTCATGGCTATCGGTTGCGCGGGGATACCTTAAAAGATCCCGAAGCGGGGTCGGACGGCCGGCCCGTTACCTGTCGTCGTCGCGTTCGTCGCCGGCGTCGTCGTCAGCGGTACTCTCCTCGTCGTCGTCGCCGGCAACGCTCTCCTCCTCGTCGTCAGCGCCCTCGTCGCCGTCCACGGAGATCTGCACCGGTTCCGTGTCGCCGTCGGGGGACTC
>CAZNOA010000107.1:0-5517 GCA_964574565.1 uncultured Halobellus sp.
CCGACGCCGACACCGACGAGGTCGCCCGCGGGCTGGCCGCGAGCGCGGCGGTACAGGTGATGGACGCCGTCGGCGACATCACGCCGACCGCGAAGTAACGCCCTTCCTACTCGGCGGTTCCCTCGCGCTTCGACGGCTCCCCCTCTTCGGTCCCGACCGCCTCGTCCGAGCTCGGCGGCCCTAACGTTCCGGTCACCCGTCCGTAGATCCCGAATATCTCCTCGTAGCCGTGTTCGCTCGCGAGGATCGGAACGACGCCCGTCCGCTCCACGCTGTGCGTGTACACGTCGTCCTCGGCGAACACCTCACCGACCGGTATCTCCTCGAAGTTGGCGTAGTGAACGTGCGGCTCGCCGCCGCCTTTCGGCACCTCCTCGTCCCCGGCGACGACCGTCGTCTCGGTGAACGTGGGCGGCTCGTCGTCGAGCGCGCCGTGCGCGCGGAGGAACGCCAGACACGCCTCGTAGCCGAACTCGACGGCCTCCTCGCTTCCCTGCCGACCGACCTCGATCGAGACCGTGTGCGGGACGACCGAGTCGAGCGTCGTCGACCGGAGATCGCCGGAGTCGACGACGTAATCGACGGGCATCCCCGTCACGGTCCGGCGCACCGACGGCGTCAGCTCGCTGTAGATCGCGAACGGCGGCGGCGCGCTGTGTGAGCTATGGAGCGCGAGCACCGCGTCCATCCCCTCGAGTTCGGCGGTGAGCCGCGGCGCGAGCGCGCGTTCGTACTCGTCGCTGTCGGCGTCGCCGGGGAACACCCGGTTCAGGTCGGTGTCGGTGTACCGGGTTCCCGCCGCCAGGGCGGGCTCGTTGGCGATTATCAGTCGAACGCTTCCCGTTCCGGCCCCTTCTTCGTCGAGTTCCGCAGCGAGTCGCCTGACGATCCGCTCGCCGGCGGGCTCGTCGCCGTGGATCCCGCCGACGATCGCGACGCGGGCCGATCCCGCGGACCCGCGTTCGATCGTTTCCATGCCCTCTATTGGTGGCGGTCGATTGATAAAGGGTCACGTTCTCCCGCGTCAGGGCTCGTGACCTCGGAGCAGCCACGGCTTCTCGGTGGGTTCGTACGCGGCCATCGCCCCGCTGTGGCTCCGCGTCTCCGGGGCGAGTATCCCGACGTGTTTCAGCTGCTGGACGAAGTTGAACAGGACGTTGTTTCGGATCACGTCGCGCCAGACGTCCGGGTCGGCGTAGAGCCGCTCGGTCTCACCCCGCTCGATCAGCTCCCGCGCTCGCTCCGCGCCGCTCGTCGTGCAGAACGCGCCGAGGAAGACGTTCGGATACTCCCGCACGAGCCGCTCGACCAGCGAGAGGAACCGCACCTCCGGCCCCTCCTTGCGGAGCGCGTCGAGCAACAGGCCGAACTCGGGATGGCGGGCGAACGCGTTCCGAAGTAGCGTCGCCAGCGCGGGATGGACGTCGGCGACCGTGCTTCCGCGGGTGTCGGCTTTCGTCAGCCGGAGGTCGTCGAGCGACTCGATCCCGCTCCCGCGGAGCACGGTTGCCGACAGCGCTCCCTGATCCGTCGGGCGACACGGGGAGCCGGGCGCGAGCAGTCCGAGCGTCCGAGCGCTCGACACCGCGGCCTCGCCCGCGCCGAAGCTGTACTCGTCGGCGATGACGTCGACGAGTTCGTCGCGCGCGAGCGGGCCGTACCGCTCGACCGCGACGACGGGGGCGAGGTAGTTCAGCGGCTGTGCTAGGCTGAGCGTGGTGATGTCGCCGCCGAACTGGCCCCGGCGCAGCCGGAGCGAGAGCTGTCCCTCCACGTCCGCGACGCCGGCCGCCGACTCGCTCGCCGGCGGGCGCCGCCACGAGCGGACGCCCGCCTCGTCGTCGACACCGATCACGCCCACGCCCTTCGATCGGAGCAGATCCGTGTGCGTGGCGACCGCGGGCTCGTGGCCCGCGAGGTACGAGACGTGAGCGCCCTGCTGGTACGTGAGCGCCTGTCCGATCCCGCGGAGGAGTCCGGTGGAGCCTTTCACCTCGATCGCGAACACGCGGTTCGCGTCGGTGAACCCGAGCACGTCGGGGTACCGCCCGCGGATCGATATCTCGTGGCGTCGACAGCGGTCGAGGACGTCGGCGTACGTCTCGCTGTGCGCCTCGGGCACGTGTACGAGCGGCTCGAAGTTCCGCTCGTCGAGGGCCGTCACGACCCGGTCGAACACCGCCGCCTCGTTCATACGAATCGCTCGGCACCCGGACTCATGAAGCTACTGTCGGCGCGGCTCGTTTCGACTCCGCCCGACCGGGTCACTCGCGTCGAACCGCGATCCCGGAGTAGCCGCAGGCGTCACACGAGAGCGTCTCCCGGGCGCCGAGCGCGTACGCCGAGAGCGAGGCCTCACAACGGGGACACGGGTCCCCGGCTTCGAGCGTCGGCGCGTATCGGACGTCGGCGACGACGACGCGGACGCGGATCTCGTCGGTCGCCGACTCGTCGACGGCGCCGCCCCAGATCACGTTCGCGGCCCCCCCGATCCGCTCGCGGACCGCCGCGACCACGTCCGTCGCGGCGGCGATGCTGGTGACCGGGTCGACGACGACGTCGACGAGAACCGCGCTCGCGGCGGCCGGGTCGACGCCGTCGGGCAGCGCGCCGAACGCCCGGTCGATCGCGGTCGTCGGCGCGTCGCGTGCGGCGGTCCCCGTCCCCAGCGCGGCGACGCCGGTGGAGAGCACCGTCTGCGCGTCGGCCAAGTCCAGATTGACGAACCCCGGCGCCTGAATCACCGCGAGGAACTCGCGGATGCCCCTCGCGACCGTGTCGACGCCGTCGACGGAACCGACCGCGCCGTCCGCGTTACACCGACCCGATCCCCCGTCGCTGCCCGCGAGGAGCACGCCGTCGACCTGCTCGCCGACCGCCGACAGCCCCGCCGTGCTCACCTCGGTTCCCGGGAGGACCGCGACGGTGAACGCGTCGATCCCGGCGAGCGCGCCGAACGCCTCGTCGGTATCGAGGTCGAGTGCGGGATCGACGGCGACCACGACGGCGGCGAGGTCGGAATCGATGTCGGTCGCGGCGCGGTCGGCTCCCCCGACGGCGGTGGTCCCTCGGTCGCGGTCACTACGGGAGCCCGCGCCGTCGGGCCGTTCTGACGATCCCGCCTCGGCGAGGAGCTCCGCCACCGTCGCGAACCGAGCCCCGGAGAACGACTCTCCGGCGAGCGAGTCGGCGTACGCGCCGATCCCGCAGACGACGACGGAGCCGTCGAGCGCGTCCGCCGCCGCCTGTAGGTCGTCCCGATGCTCCATGTGAGGCAGTGGTACCGGCTCCGACGACAAACGTGTTCGCACTTCGCGACGGCGGTCCCAAGCGGTCGCTTTTTGACGAGCCGGGTCCGAAAACGGCTATGACCATCGACCCGGCGGAGATCGAAGACCTCATCGAAGCGGCGATCCCGGACGCCGCCGCCCGGGTGACGACCCCGCGCGTGCACAACGACGAAGACGAGGACGCCCACTTCGCGGTGTGGGTCGTCTCGCCGGCCTTCGAGGGCGAGTCGCTCGTCGACCAACACCAGCGCGTCTACGACGCGGTCGGCGACCACATGACCCGGTCGGTCCACGCGTTGGAGATCAAGACGTACACGCCCGAGGCGTACGCCGAACACGGCGACGGAGAGCTCGACGGAAGGCTCGGCGAGGAGTGACGGAATGAACCACGTCGTCGTCCTCGCGCTGATCGGGGCGGTCGCGTGGGGGTTCTGGGCGTTCTTCGCCGACCTCGCCACGCGCTCGATGGCGCCGGAGGCGGCGATGGTCGTCTCCTACACGGTCGGTATCGGCGTCGCCGCCCTCTACATCGGCCATCGCGGCACCGCGGTGCTCGCGAACGACCCGACCGCGATCGGCCTCGCCGCCCTCGCGGGCGTCGCCAGCGGGATCGGCGCGGTCGCCTACTACGCCGCGCTGCAGGCGGGTGCGACGGGGATCGCGACGACGATCACGGCGATGTATTTCGTCGTCGCCGCCTTGCTCGGCGTCGTCCTGCTCGGGGACTCGCTGGGCGCGAGCGACGTGGCGGGCATCGCCGCCGCTGTCGTGGCCGTCGGGCTGATCGCGTACTGAGAGGGAGCGTCGGCTTCCGAACGTCGGCAGGGCGAGTCGGGCCGACGAGCGACCGCAACGCCGCCCTGACACGCGCCGCTTGCGGGCCCGCTACTGCACGCGCGTCCCTCAATGGCGTCGCAGATGGCGTCCGAACTCGGCGGCGATACGGGACACGGAGGCTCTTCCGGTTCCGCCCACCGGATCGGCCGATCGAACCACGGTGCTTCCGTTCCTCGCGGCGAAACCGACGCTCACACCGGTTTTCGGTTTTTACATAGATGCTATGAGAACCGTCTTACTCACGCGGCAGTACGTGTTAGCATGGATCAACAGAGCGGTTACGAAGTCGAACTGACGGCCGGTCGCGAGGAGGTCGCTGCGGCACTGAACGGGGTGGCGGACGGTGTTCGCAGCGGGGGCGTTCGGTTGGGCGCCGGCTCGGACGCCGTCTCGTTCGCCGTCCCCGACGAGCTCTCGCTGGAAATCGAACTGGAATCCGAAGACGGCGAGACGAGCCTGGAGCTGGAACTCGAGTGGCCGACGTCGGACGACGACGCCGTTTCGCCGGTCGAGCGCTCGCCGGAGGCGGTAGGCGGGGAAGCCGGGGAGATTGACGGAGCCGTGGAGGCCGGGGAAGTTGGTGAAGCCGGGGAAGCCGGATCAGGCAGGGAGGTCGGTGAGGTCGGTGAGGCCGAAGAAGCCGGAGACGACCGGCGAACCGACGAGGGCGAGGCGGATGCGGTCGCAGCTGCGACCGACGGGTCGGAGTCGCTGGCTCGGTTCGAGCTCTATCAGGACCGGGGCGCGGAGTGGCGGTGGCGGCTTCGCCACCGCAACGGGAACATCATCGCGACCAGCGGCGAGGGGTACACGCGCAAACACAACGCCGTCAAGGGGGTTCGCAGCGTGATGAACAACTCCTCGGGTGCATCTGTCACGGACGCGTTCACTGACGGTCAGTAATCCGTTCCCGACAGGCCCCCTCGCGTTCCGCCGGCGGTCGGTTAACCCGGTGATCAAACGACAGCGGTCCTCAACCGCCGTCACGGCCCGCGGTCCTTTCCACGCCGCTACGAACGATACTCGGAACCGCGAGCCAACGCGGGGACCGCCGCGTCGACAGCGATCGGCGTGACGTCGGTGATGCCCCGTCGCTCACGGTCCGTCGGTTTCGCTCCGCTCTCGGCGGCCGGGTCCGGATTCAGTAGCTTTTAGCAGGCCTCGCGGGAATCGTCGTCTATGAGCGACGACTTCCGAACGGAGGAGGACAGCCTCGGCGAGATGCATGTGCCGGCGGACGCCTACTGGGGCGCCCAGACTCAGCGCGCCGTCGAGAACTTCCCGATCTCTGGGATCGGGATGAGCCGCCGGTTCGTCCGCGCGCTCGGCGTCGTGAAGAAGGCGGCCGCGCAGGCGAACCGCGACCTCGGACTGCTCGACGACGACACCG
>CAZNOA010000108.1:0-5415 GCA_964574565.1 uncultured Halobellus sp.
CCGACGAGCTGACCGAGGCCGTCCTCGACGACCTCGGCGTCGAGTCGGGACAGGAAGTACTCACCGTCGTCAACGGGATGGGCGGCACCCCGCAGATGGAGCTGTTCGTCGTCAACCGCCGGCTGCAGGAGCTCCTCGGCGAGCGCGACGTCGAGACGTGGGACGCGTGGGTCGGCGACTACATGACGTCGCTCGACATGGCCGGCGCGTCGGTTACCGTCTGCGTCGTCGACGACGAGCTGAAGGAGCTGCTCGGCGCGCCCGCGGACACGCCGGCGTTGACCGTCCGATGACCGAGGACGGGCAGGCTGCCGTCGCGGCGGTCAAGGCGGTCGCAGACCGGATCGAGCGCGAGCGGGACCACCTGACGCAGCTCGATTCCGCGATCGGCGACGCCGACCACGGCGGCAACATGGCTCGCGGCTGGGCGGCTGCAGCCGACGCCGCGCGCGACCTCGACGACCCCGACGCAGAGACGGTCGCGAAGACGGTCGGGAAGACCCTCATGTCCAAGGTCGGCGGGGCGTCCGGCCCACTCTTCGGCGGCTCGCTCGTGTTCGCGAGCGCCGACCTCGACGACGGCCTCACGGCGGAGAGCGCCGTCGCCTTCGCCGAGACGTACCTCGAAAAGGTCGAGGACCGCGGCGACGCGCGCGTCGGGGATCAGACGATGGTCGACGCGCTCACTCCGGCGGTTCACACGTTCAAGAAATCCGTCGAGACGGACGATCTCCCGCCCCTCGAAGCGTTGGCGAAGGCCGTCGACGCGGCCGAACGCGGCGTCGCGTTCACCGTCCCGATCCGCGCGCGAAAGGGGCGCGCCTCCTACCTCGGCTGGCGCTCCGTGGGCCACCAGGACCCCGGCGCAACGAGCACGCTGTTCATCCTCGAGGAGTTGCTCGCCGTCGCCGCCGACCGCCTCGACAGGGAGGTGCCGGACGTCGACGCGACCTCGCCGACGATCCCGGACGAGGCGGGGGGAGACGACGGGACGGCGCCCGACTCGGAGGCGGAGTGATGGTCGGGCTCGTCGTGGTTTCACACAGCGAACGGGCCGCCGAGGGGATCGCCGAAATCGCCGCGGAGATGGCGGGCGACACCGTGATCGAACCGGTCGGCGGCGACGGAACCGGCGGGATCGGCACCGTTCCCGACGCGATCGAGGACGCCATCGTCACCGCCGCCGACGCCGACGGAGCCGTGGTGCTCGTCGACCTCGGCAGCGCCGTGATGAACGCCGACGTCGCGATCGAGATGAGCGACGCGGAGGCGGTCATCGCCGACGCGCCGGTGCTCGAGGGCGCGGTTAACGCGGCCGTCGCCGCCACCGATCCGTCCGCGACGCTCGACTCCGTCCGCGAACAGGCCGAAGCGGCCCGCGACATCGAGAAACTGTAGCACGCGGGACCCGAATTTCAGGCGCGGTCGGTGGCGGCCGCTCCCTCGACCGATGGTCAGTCGAGGTCGAGCACGCCCGTCACCTCGGCGCGCGTCTCGCAGGCGACCGCCGCCGCGGCGATCTCGCGTGCCGCGGCCGAGTCGGTCGCCCGGACCGCTCGTTTCACCGCCGGAACGGTGACCGCGCCCATGCTGAGCTCGTCGAGTCCGAGCCCGACGAGCAGCGGCGTGAGCTCCGGATCGCCGGCCATCTCACCGCACATACCGACCCACGCGTCGGCGTCTCGCGCGGCCGTCGTCGTCCGGTCGATCGCGCGCAACACCGCCGGGTGGAGCGGGTCGTGGTGTGCGGCGACCGCGTCGTTCTCGCGGTCGGCCGCCATCACGTACTGGGTGAGGTCGTTCGTCCCGATGCTGAGGAAGTCGAGCCGCTCGGCGAGCGAATCGGCGAGAAACGCCGCCGCCGGCGTCTCGATCATCGCCCCCAGTTCGGGGATCGCGTGGTCGGCCCCCGCCGCGTCGAGGGCTGCGGCCACCGAATCGACGACCGCTTCCGCCGCTGCGACCTCTTCCACCCGGGTGACCATCGGGAACATGACCGCGAGGTTGTCGCCGTGCTCGTGGGCTCCCGCACGCAACAGCGCGCGGAGTTGCGTCTCGAACAGGTCCGCGTGCTCGCCGAGAGACAGCCGGATCCCTCGGCTCCCGAGGAAGGGGTTCGACTCCCGGGGAAGGTCGAGATACGGAACGTCCTTGTCGCCGCCGACGTCGAGCGTCCGGACGACGACGCGGTCGTTCGGAAACGCCGACAGCGTCGCGGTCACCGCCTCGTACTGCTCCTGCTCGCTCGGCGGCGACTCGCGGTCGAGGAAGAGGAACTCGGTCCGGAAGAGACCAATTCCGTCGGCGCCGCGGTCCGTCGCGGCGTCGAGCTCCGCCGGACTCCCGACGTTGGCCGCGACTTCGACCGCTCGTCCGTCGGCGGTCGAAACCCGCTCCGAGACGGCCGATGAGGCGTCTCCACCCGCGGCGACACGACGCTCGTCGTCTGGGTCGACGACGACGGTTCCGGCCTCGCCGTCGACGAGTACGGTGGCGCCGTCGGGGATTTCGTCGAGGCCGCTCCCGACGCCGACGACCGCCGGTATCGACAGCGAGCGCGCGATGATCGCCGCGTGGGAGGTTCGCCCGCCCGCGGCGGTCGCGATCCCGACGACCGCGTCCGGATCGAGTTCCGCGGTGTCGCTCGGCGTGAGCCGCTCCGCTAACAGGACGGTCCCGCCGGGGAGCGTCCCGAGGTCGACCGGTCCCGTTCCGGCATCGAGGAGGGCCCTGAGCAGTCGGTCGCGCACGTCACGCAGGTCGTCGGCCCGCTCGGCCATCCGCCCGTCCATCGCCTCGAACTGAGCGATCGCCTCCGCGAACCGGTCGTGAACGGCGTGTTCGGCCGGGGTGCCGTCGCCGATGGCCGCCTCGATATCCGCGACGAGCACCGGATCGTCCAGGAACTCCTCGTGAGCCTCGAAGACGGTGGCCTCCGCCTCGCCGACGCGCTCGGCCGCTCGCTCTCCGGCGCGACGGATCGCCTCGCGTGCTCCGGCGCGTGCGGCCTCGAACCGCGCCAGTTCGGCGTCGCCGTCGACCGTCGAGGGGTCGGGGCGCTCGGGGAGTGTCAGGTCCGCTTCGGGCCGGTACCAGCGCGCCGTTCCGACGCCCGATAGCGGCGTACTCCCGACACCGGGGAGGACTCTCACTCGGTCTCACCGTCGATTTCCGTCGTGAGCAGCTCACAGACCGCATCCAGCGCGTCCGCCGCGTCGGCCCCCTCGGCGACGACGCGGACCGACTCGCCGTGCGCGACGTTCAGCCCGCTCACCGAGAGCATGCTGTCGGCGCGGACCAGCTTATCGCCGCCGGCCCGCCCGATCGAGACGTCGGCGTCGAACCGGTTCACCGCTTGTACCAGCTTCGACGCCGGTCGCGCGTGAAGACCGGCCTCCGGGACCACCGTTACGGTGCGTTCCATGGCCACAGTGGGCAGTGAGTCGTCTTATATGCTCGTCTCGGTGTGGGTTCGCCCTGTTCGATCGGCGCAGTGGGTTCGATGGGTTCGGTCGACGGATCTCGGCGGTGACCGAACTCTCGGCTCATTCGACGATACCGACGATCTCGCCGTCGATCATCCGGGCGAGGACCACCCGCGGCACGTCGGCGTGTTCGTGGACGGCCGCGGCGATCGCTCGCGCGGTCGCCGCCTCGCCGGCGTCGTCGACGGCGTTCACGAGCGGGATCGGCGTCGCTCCCGTCGGAATCCCTTTTAATCCACCCCGTCGGTGGGCGAGCACGCGACCGACCAGGTCCGGCGTGATCTCGTCGCCGACCGCGGCGTCCGTTATCTCGGCGACGCGCTCCGGGCGGTGGACCGTCTCCGACGTCAGCGGTTCACCGACCGCACCGACGCTGGCCACCGGAACGACGGTGTCCGCGGTGCGGGGGATTTGGGGCTCACTGTCGTTCGGGGCCTTGAGGCGTCGCGTCCGGGCGCCGTCGGCCTTGACCAGTATCGGGCCGTCGTGGGCGTCCGCGATCGCGTCGACGACGGCCGGGTCGTATCCCAGATACCTATCGGCGCGGTCGCGGTCGGGAACGAGTCCGAGCGGAAAGGAGAGATCGCCGCCCTCGTCGTATTCCGCGCCGTCGACGCCCGCCGCCCCGACGAGGGTGGCGACCGGATCGTCGGTCACCCGCACCGCGGCGACCTCGCGGTCGAAGATGGGGATGCGGACCGTCGCCGTGAGTACGGCCCGATCGAGCCGATCGGCGAGCGCGTACAGCGTCGTCTTCTTCCCGCCGGCACCGACGAGACAGGTCGTACCCTCGGCCGCGTCGAGCGCGTCCGCGACGTCGTCCATGTCGGAGGCGATCCGCGCGGAGCGGCGAAAGCGCGTCGATCCCGCCGTGTGATTTAATCCCGTTCGCCCCGAGTCGGACGAACGATGACTGCGTCTGGACGGATCCTCCGCGTCGACCTCTCCGCTGAGTCCGTGCGGAGCGAGCGGATCCCCGAGCACTGGCGCCGTCGGTACGTCGGCGGGAAGGGACTCGGGGCGCGCTACCTCTACGAGATGGACGCCGGCGTCGATCCCGAATCCCCGGCGAATCGGCTGGCGTTCGTCACCGGACCGCTGACCGGCCACCTGCCGGGCGAGCCGCGTTACGCCGCGGTCACGAAGTCGCCGCTCACGGGGGCGTTCCTCGACTCCTACGGGGGCGGCTCGTTCGCGAGCCGGCTCGCGGGGTCGCTCGGCGACGCCCTCGGCGTCGTGATCGAGGGCGCGGCCGACGAGCCGGTCGCCCTCGCGCTCGCGGACGGCGAGGCGACCGTCGAGCCCGCGACCGACCTGCGCGGGCTCGACGCGGCCGAGACCGACGAGCGATTCCCGGACGCGGCCGTCGCCTGCATCGGGCCCGCGGGCGAGGCCGGCGTGCGCTACGCCACGATCGCCTCCGACGGCGGCGACCACCACGCCGGGCGGGGCGGCGCGGGGGCGGTAATGGGCGCGAAGCGGCTGAAGGCGGTCGTCGCCCGCGATCCGCCGCCCGAGACCCCACCCGAACTGCGGGCGCTCCGAGATCGGTACGAAGCGCGGTTCGCAGAGAGCGACGCCGGGCGCTGGCTCGCCGCCGGCGACACGCTGGAGACCGTCTCCTTCGCGTCGGCGACCGGCGTCCTCCCGACCCGCGGCTGGCAGGCCCGGCGGTTCGAGGGCGCCGACGGTCTCGGGGTCGAAGCGGCCGCGGATCGGGCGTCCGAACGAGAACGCCCGTCCGACCCGGTCCCCGGCGGCTTTCGCGTCTCGGACGGTACACGCGACGCGGCGATCGACGCGGACGGGGCGACGGAGGCCTCCCCGGCCGCCGCCGAGACGGCCGACGGCACCGTCCCGCGCGGCGGGACGCCCATCGCGTTGGGCGCCGGACTCGGGATCGACGACTTCGACGCGGTGGCGGCGCTCG
>CAZNOA010000109.1:0-5390 GCA_964574565.1 uncultured Halobellus sp.
CGTCGTGATGGCCGACGCCGACGCGACGTACGACGCCGCCGACGTCGACGCGATGCTCGATCCCCTGCTCTCCGGCGACGCCGATCACGTCATCGGCAACCGGTTCGCCGACATGCGCCCGGGCGCGATGACGCGGCTCAACCGGATCGGGAACCGCCTGATCAACCTCTCGTTCCGACTGATCCACCGCGAGAACTACCGCGACATCCTCTCGGGATACCGGGCGTTCACCCGCGAGTCGTTCCGACGGCTCCACCTCACCGCCGACGGGTTCGGCGTCGAGACGGAGATGGCCGTCGAGTGCGTGAAAAACCAGCTCTCGGTGGCCGTCGTCCCGATCACGTACCGCGAGCGCCCCGGCGGGTCGGCGACGAACCTCCACCCGATCCGCGACGGCGGCGTGATCTTCTTAGAGCTGTACCGGAAGGCGAAGACGAACAACCCGCTGTTCTACTTCGGGAGCCTCGGGGTCGCTTCGACGGCGGCGGGCGCGGCGCTGACCGCGTACGTCCTCTACCGATGGATCGTGTTCGGCGTCAGCCACGAGGTGATCGCGGTCGGCGCGGTCGGTTCGGCGATCCTCGGGATCCAACTGCTGATATTCGGGTTCCTCGCCGACATGATCTACTCGCTGCACCGCGAGCAGATGGACCGATACGAGCAGCTCGCGGAGGCGCGGGACCCCGACCGGCTCGCCCCCGACGACACCGGTCGTGACGATACCGCCCGCGACGACGCCGAACGTCCTGCCGGCAGCGTCGCGGTCGGCACCCCGGAGAGCGACGATACCTGACCGGGGCGGCTCGGGCGATATCGGCGGCTCCCGAGGTCTCGATGTCTGCACGCGGAAGCAACCCGCCATGAACGGGACACGGTTCGCCGTCGCCCTCTCCGGATTCCCCGTACAACGTGGTTTCACCGCCCCCGTCCCGGTGTCGTGCCCGGCACTGGCGGGTGCACTCACCGGGATCGCCAGCCTGATCCCCGTGGTCGGGACGAAACTCGTCTATGTCCCGCTGGCCGCGGCGACCTCGGCTCCGGCGGTTCTCAAAACGATCTCACCCTGCTGGTGTGCGCCGCCGGCTGTCCGCCGTCGATACGGTTCCGGACATCCTGCCGCGGCCGTACTTCAGCGGTGATACCACACACGTCGGGCCGCTCATGCTGACGTACACCTCCGGGCCGGTCGTCTTCGGCTTTTACGGGGTGTTCCTCCCGATCACCCCCGTGCTGGCGCTCACCGTCGCCGACACCGCCCTGACCCGACTGGTCGGCGGTGACTCGGAGGGGATCGGTCCGGATATCCCGCGCGGGCAGCGACAGCTCGACGCGTTCCGAGCGCGGTCCCGCGCCCGACGAGTTTTGGGTGGCCTCCCGGCTCGGTCCGGCCGAGCGGTTCACGCCTCGTCAGAACACATAAGCCCGCGCTCGACGACCGGAGTGACGTATGCGTGTCCACGCCATCGGCCTCGGCGGTGCCGGCGGTCGGATCGTCGACCGACTCGCCGCCGACCACGACGGAGATCGGTTCTTGGAGGGCGTCAACGCGTTCGACACCGACGCGGCCGCCCTCGACGCGCTGGGTTCGCTCGACGAGTCGCGGCGGTACCGCTTCGGCGACGCCGCCGGCGGTGACGGGCTCGACGGCGACCTCCACGCCGCCCGCCGGCTCGGCGACGCCCACGCGAGCGAACTCGGCAGAGCGATGGACGGCGAGAATCCGTCGCTCGCGGAGGCGTTCTTACTCGTTGTCGGACTCGGGGGCGGGGCCGGTGCCGGCGTCGCTCCGGCGCTCGCCGAGGAGCTCTCGCGGCTCTACGACGCGCCGGTGTACGCGCTCGGCCTGCTTCCGACGCGAGCGGAGTCGGAACCGGGGGCCGCGGACGCGAGGGCGGGCGCGAGAACACCGGATACGGACTCGGCGCGTCGCCCCCTCGCCGAGAAGAACGCGGCGCGAACGCTCTCGGCTCTCTCGGACCGCTGTGCGGCGGTCTTTCCGTTCGACAACGGCGATTGGCTCCGCCCCGGCGAGTCGCTCGCGGACGCTCGGGACCGACTGAACGGCGCCGTCGTCGAGCGGGTCGCGGCGCTGTTCGGCGCCGGTGAGTCCGGGGCCGACGCCTCGACGCCACAGCAGGTGCTCGACGCGAGCGACGTCGCTCGCGCGGTCGGCGACGACGGAGAGGTCGCCGCGCTCGGGTACGCCACGCAGGCGGTCGAACCGCCGCAGACGAAATCCCGATTCGGGCTCGGCCTGTTCGGCACCGGGGACGCCGGGGACGCCGCGGTCGACACCAGCGCGGCGGTGTCGGCGATCGAGACGACGATCCGGAAAGCGGCCCGCGGGAAGTCGACGGTCGACGTGCCCGACGGCCGGGCCGACCGCACCCTGTTGGTGGTCGGCGGACCCCCCGCGTGGCTCAACCGCAAGGCGATCGCGGACGGGCGTCAGTGGCTCGCGGAGGAGACCGGATCCGACGCGATCCTGAGCGGTGACGCCCCGGTTTCGGGTGGGTCTGCGGTGTTCGCGGTGGTGTTGCGGTCGGGGATCGACGAGCCGTCGCGGATTCGTGACATTCGCAACTCGATCGGGTGACGCGTGCGCGATTTCGGAGCCGGGCTCCGTTGTCGCCTCCGAGGTCGGTCCGTCGGTCATCGACCCGAACTGATTAACCGCTTGTGGCGCCCAGTACGGCCGTGACCACTCACGCCGACCTCGGGCTCGACCTCGACGTGCGCGACACGGACGCGGTCGCCGACCGGCGCGACGAGCTCGTCGCCGCGGTCCGAGACCACGCCGGAACGATCGCTTACCAACTCGCTCGGCTTCAGGGCGGCGACTACGGACGAGAGGAGCTGTCGACCGCCGCCGGCGACTGGACGGTCAAACACGAGGCCGGCGAGCTCGAGTTCCTCCTGTTCTCGCCGACCTCGGGGTCCGACGTGTACGTCGTCTCGACGAAGCAGCCGCCGGACCCGGCTGACCTCGCGACCGCGCTCGACGACTACGCGGAGTTCGTCGCCGCGTGGAACGAGTACGTCGAATCGCTGTCCGGCGTCCTCGACGGCGTGAGCGCAGAGTTTCCCGAGCCCGCATCGACGGACGGTGTCGTCGCCGAGCGCGACCGCGTGTTGGACGCGATCCGCGAGGCCTGCACCGTCATGGCCGGCGAGATATACCGCTACGAGGGCGACGACTACGGCACCTACACCGCTCGCGTCGACGGCGATCGCTGGGAGCTGAAGTGGGACGAGGGAACCGTCTCGTACCTCCGCGTCGGCGGCTCCGGCGGGATATACCTCCTCTCGCAGTACGCGGCCCCGTCGGCGGCGGACGTCCGCGAGTACGCCGAGCCGTTCCGCGGCTTCGTCGAGACGTACAACGAGTTCGTCGCGGAGCTGGAAAGCGACCTCCAGCGTGTCGAACTCGGGTAGGTCGAATTCAGGGGGATCGCACTCGGGCAGATCGCACTCGAACACTCCGGTGTTCCGTCAGTCGTCCTCGCCGAGCGCCCGCCAACACCAGACGAACCGCTGGCCCGCCGTGACGTGCGTGAAGACCGCGAGGAACGCGAGCGTCCACTCGACGAGCGAGAGGCCGTAGCGAACGGGGTTCGCGACGGTCGCGATACCGACGACGACGCCGACGAGCAGCAGGATGTCGGCGCGGCCGAGCAGCCCGCCGTAGATCCGGTCGAGCCCGAGCGCCTCCGCCTGCGTCCCGAGGTACGCCGTCAGGAGGACGCCGGTGAGCGCGAGCATGCCGAGCTCGTACTGCTCGACGCCGATCGCGAGTCCCCCGAGGATCAACACGTCGCCGTAGCGATCGAGCACGTGATCGAGGAAGTCGCCGGCGTCGGAGGCCGTGTCGGTCGCCCGCGCGAGCGCGCCGTCAAGCACGTCGAAGAAGCCGGTCGTCAAGACGAGCGCGGCGGCGACGAGGTACCACGACGGGTCCGAGCCGCCACGGACGAGCGCGTACCCGGCTCCGGCGGCGACGACGACCGAGAACGCCGTGATCGCGTTCGCCGAGACTCCGATCCGAGCCGTCGCCTCGACGAACGGGGTGATCGCTCGACTGACGAGCGGGCGGAGCCTATCGAGCGTCATCGGCGGGTGTTGCCTCCGCGGTTCCGGACCATGCGTGACCGTCGATACCGGCGCGTCCGGTATAAGTGACGTTGGTTTTGACGCTGGTCTCCGGTCCGTCGCGGGTTGACGACGCGCCGATCCGGTTGATAACGCTTATTCGCGGCCCGGCGAACGCTCATCCATGTCAGTCACCCTACCGGGACCGACGCTCGGCGTCGTCGGCGGTGGACAGCTCGGGCGGATGCTCGCGGAGGCGGCCTCGCCGCTCGGCGTTGAGGTCGTCGTGTTGGATCCGACGCCGGAGTGCCCGGCGTCACCCGTCGCCCGCGATCAGATCGTCGCCGACTTCGACGACCCCGACGGGATCGACGCGCTCGCGAGCCGCGTCGACGCGCTCACGTTCGAGATCGAGCTCGCCGACCCAGACCTGCTCGCCGAAGCGAGCGCGGATCACGACGTCCCGGTCCACCCAGACCCGGACACGCTCCGGACGATTCAGGACAAGCTGGTGCAGAACGAGGAGCTGGCGACCGCCGGCATCCCCGTCCCGGAGTTCGTCGCGGTCGCCACCGCGGACGGGCTCGAGCGCGTGATCGAGGAGCTCGGCGGCGTCATGCTGAAGGCGCGCGAAGGTGGCTACGACGGCCGCGGGAACGTTCCCGTCGGCGCGGTCGAGGGCGCGGCCGACGCCCTCGAGGAAGTCGGTGACCACGCGATGGCCGAGACGCTCGTCCCCTTCGAGCGGGAGATCGCCGTGATGGGCGTGAAGGGCGCGAACGGCGAGACCCGGACGTATCCCGTCACCGAGACGGTGCACCGCGAGGAGATCCTCCGCGAGAGCGTCACCCCGGCACGCGCGGACGATCCGGTGATCGCGGAGGCCGAGTCGGTCGCGAACGACGTCCTCGACTGGCTCGGCGGCCGCGGCGTCTACGGGATCGAGCTGTTCGAGACGCCCGACGGCGACGTCCTCGTCAACGAGATCGCGCCCCGGCCGCACAACTCCGGCCACTGGACGATCGAGGGCGCTCGCACCTCGCAGTTCGAGAACCACGTCCGAGCGGTCCTCGGCTGGCCGCTGGGGCCGACCGAGCAGGTCGCGCCCGCCGTCACCGCGAACATCCTCGGAGACGTCCGCGAGAGCAGAACGCTCGCGAGACAGCCGGAATCACAGCGTGATTCCGACGATACCGAGGAGACCCAGCCGGCGGCCCTCCGAAACGTCGAGTCGGTTCTCGAGGCACCCGACGCCGACCTCCACTGGTACGGAAAGGCCGACGTGCGACCGCTCCGGAAGA
>CAZNOA010000110.1:0-5371 GCA_964574565.1 uncultured Halobellus sp.
ACGTCTTTCACCCGGTCGGCGGTCCGGCGGAGGACGTGTTTCCGGCCGCCGCGGACGGTCGGCGCGTCGGCCTCCACGTTGTACTCGGAGAACTCCGCGTCGCGCCACTCGCCGCTGGCGAGCAGCTCCGGCGTGACCTCCGCGACGGTCTCGGTCGCCTCGACCCCCGTCATCAGCGCGTCGACGCCGTCGTCGGTGAGCGTCACGGACCGCGTGGTCGACTCGGCGACCGCGACGAGCCCGCGGGAGTCGAGCTGCTCGATGACCTCGTCGTCGACGTCCGGCGTCTCGCCGGCCGCGAGAGCCGCGAGCGCGGTCGCTTCGGGATCGGAGTCGGGATCCGCGTCGCCGTCGACGGAGAGGGCTCCCGAATCGATGCGTCCGAACCCCTTCCGCGCGAAGTTCGAGAGCGCGATGTCGACCTCGGGCCCGTCGAGCCCGGCCTCGCCGATGACGCGTCCCATCGAGACCGGGGCCTCGTGCGCGCCGAGCTCGACGCCGGCCCGGTACAGGCGTGTCTCGGGGAGCGCGGCGTCGACGTACGCTCGCCCTTCGTCCGTGAGATCGACCGTTTCGCCGGTGCGCTCCGCGATCGACAGCAACCCCTCCTCTCGGAGGTCGAAGGCCGCACCGACGACCGTCTCGGGTTTGAGCCCCGTCTCCGCCGCGATCTCGTCTATCGTCCGTTCGTCCGTCGCGCTCGCGGCTTCGAGGACCGCGAGCTGTCGTTCCGGGAGTCGCATTCGAGTTGTATGCATACGGGTGCGGGTGGTTGGTAACGGTTCCGGCACGTCGCCGTCGCGGGGCGAATCCGACCCGGGAGGGACCGTCCGACCGAGGGAGGCCGGTCGGGTCGCCGAAACCACCGATCGCCCCGCTATCGAAGCCGTCGACCGTCAGAGTCTCGCGATTATCAACCCTGAATGCTAGTGGCAAACTGTTATGTACTCTCCCGGGTTTGCCACCGCATGAGCAGCGCAACGTCCGGTTCGACGGATCGCGAACCGATTTCAGAGACGGTTCGCGTCGGCTACGACCGGACCGATACCTCGCCGAGTCTCGCCGTCGTCGAGGCCATCGCCGACCTCGCCGGCGTCGAGCCGACGGCCCTCGCGGACGAGGCGGGAATCGTGCTGTACGAGTACGTCGACCCCGATGCGCTCGACGCGCTCGTGACGGGCGGCCGAGACGCCGCCGTCGGCGTTTCGTTCACCGTCGACAGTTACGAGGTCTTCGTCAACGAGACCGGCGTCGTCGTCAGCCGGTCGACGGAGTAGCGTTTCGGACCCGATACTCACCGTTCGGGATCGCCTCCTGACCGCTCACCCGTCTTTTCCCCTGACCGGTCACCGCGCGTCCGACTCCGCCCGCTCCCTGAGCGCCGCGATCCGATCGCCGAGCGGCGGCTGCACTTCGAACCACGTCGACCAACTCCCGGTCTCCGGCTCGACGCCGCGAATGGCCGACACGCGCTCGAACGCGTCGGCGACCACGTCGGCCCCGACCGCGTCGGCGGCCCGGTCGTCGGCCGCGTACTGCACCCGCCGGCCGACCCAGAAGGCCACGATCCCGATCGCAACGAGCGACGCGAACCCGGTGTCGAACGGGACGATCGTCGTGACGATCGCCGCGAGGATCGCGAGGACGACGGCGACGGCGACCGCGCGGAACTCACCGTAATACGTCTTCACCCGCCCGGCTTCGGCCGCGAGCAGTCCCACTGCAACGTCTTCGTCGAGCTCGTTGAGCACGTAGTCGGTGACGAACAACACCCGGCGGCGAGGGGGGCCGCGGACCGCCACCTCGACGGAGTCCGCTCCGGTCGTCTCGACGATCGCGACCCGATCCACGTCGAGGCCCGCGGCCGCACGGAGCGCGTCGAGCCCGGCCCGCTCGGGGTCGGTCGGCTCGCGGAGGTCGCGAAACCGGTCGTTGACGTACAACGGACCGACTTCGACGGCGAGAAACGAGACGACGACGACGCCGACGAGGAACGCGACCGTGAGCATCGTTCTCGCTTCCGTCTCAGAGGGGTAAAAACACGCGACTTCGCCGCGACGGTCACCGCGACGTCCGCTCGGCGAGCTCCCGGACCGCCGCCGCCGCGTCGCTCTCCGGTGCGACGTCGACGACGGGCAGTTCGTTCGTGACCGAGCGGCCGACGCGCGGATCCGCGGGGAGGACGGACGCCGGGGCACCGAGCGCGTCGGCGATGGCGGCCGTCGGCGGCTCCTCAGTCACTCGGTTGACCGCACAGCCGGCGAGCCCCGCGCCGAGTTCGCGCGCGAGTTCCCGCGTTCGCACGGCGTCCGCCAGCGCGAAGGCCCGCGGCGAGACGACGAGCAGACACGCGTCCGCGATCGCCAGCGGGACCCCGGCGTCCGCGCGCCGCCCGGCGGGACAGTCGAGAATGACGGTCCCGCGCTCCCGTTCGATCGCCGTTACCGCCTCTTCCAGCGCGGCCAGATCGCACGCCCGAGCCCCCGCGAGCGTCCGACCACACGGGACGATATCGACTCGACCGGGCCGCACCGCCTCGATCGGATCCGCGGCGCCGGCGAGTACGTCGTGGAGGTCCGGACCGCGACCCCTCGGAAGGTCGGCCATCCCGAGGTCGGCGTCGACGACGACCGCGTCGAGCGCGGCGGCGACGTTGTACGCGAGCGTCGTCTTTCCGACCCCGCCCTTCCCCCCCGCGACAGCGAGGATCACGACAACCGCTCCATCGCCTCGACCGGCGCGTCGGTCGCTTCGGCCCGCGCCGCCAACGAGGACGCGCGCTCCTCGATCTCCCGGAGTCGCTCAGAATCGACCGCGACGCGCTCGTCGAGCGCCGCCACTCCGTCGACCCCGCCGGCCGACTCGACGACCTCGGTCGCCGTCTGCAGGTCGGCATCGGTCACCCGTTCCGCCCGCTCGATCCGGCGTTCGGCGGCGTCGAACCACTCGTCGACCGCCTCTCTCGGGGGCGCCTCAGCGTCGAAATCGACGCTTTTCCGTCCGTCACGCGTCGAGACCGCGGCTCCGCTGTCGTCGCCTCGGAGGGAACTTCCGACCTCCTCGATGTCGACCCCGTCGTCTGCTGTGCCTTCGCTCCGCGCGGCGCCACGCCCGTCGCCGCCGGCGGTGACCGCCGCCCGGGGCGGCCGGTGTTCGGCGAGGTCGCGAAGCGCGTCACCGACGCATTCCGACACCCGACTGCGGCCCTCCGGCGTCGGGCCGACCGCCCCCGGAACGCTTTCGGATCGGCCGCCGTCCGCGTCGACGGACGGCGACCGAACGACGGCCACCGGCGGTTCGACCGGCGGCGCCGGCACGGCGAAACCGATCGCTCGTCGCTCGTCCGCTTCCAACCGCAGCGTCACGCCCGCGTCGTCCCAACCGGCCTCGGGAACGCCGGCCCGGCGCGGCGGGAAGACGGGACCGTCGAGTCGACTCTCGACCCGCACCCGGCGGGGGACCGCGCTGTCGTTGTGTACGCGACACCGCACCAGCGACACGCCGCCGTCCCGCTCGACGGTCCACGCGAGGTTCATACGCCGGTTGCCGCGGAATCGCATTTAAAATGACGGGGCGACGATAAGCGGTCCGAGCCCACGCGCTTGCCCGTCACTCGAACTCGACCGACTCCGGGACCGTCTCGCTCTGCTCGGCGATCCACGCCGCCGCCTCGGTGCCGAGGACGACGGGCTCAGCGAGGTCAGCGACGGCGACCGCTCCGAGCGTCGCCGCGAGGGTCGGTCCCTCGTACGCGGACGGTTCCGACCCCGGGCGGGCCGAACCGCCCCCCGGCACGTCGGTCAGCGCGTCACGAAACTCGGGATAGACCGCTCTCGCGAGCTCCCGGCGAGCGTCCCGCCGCTTGTTCTCGAGGCGATCGCGGAGCTCGAGGCGTCGCTCGCGGTCGTCCCGCGCCCGGCCCGCCCGCTTTCGCGCCCGTTCGAGCGCCTGTTCCGCCGCGATCCGCTCCGTCTGCGCGCTCGCGAGCTCCGCGGCGGCCGACTCGAGTTCCGCGAGCGTCTCGTCGGTCTCCGCGTCGACCTCCCGTCGCGCCCGAACGTCGCCTCGGAGCGTCGCCACCCGCTCTTTCAACCGCTCCTCCCTCCCGCTCGCCTCCGCGACCCGGCGTCTGGGAGCGGCGAGGTCGACGGACTCCGGAGTGATACCGGCGAGCGAATCGCGGATCGCCGTCACCTCGCCGGCGACCGACGACTCCATCCCTCGTGACTTGGCGGCCGCCGCGAGCTCCGTCCGGAGCGGTGCGCCGGTGGGTATCCTCTCGAACACGTCTCGAGGCGAAACGACGGTTGCCTCGCCGACCGACGACTCCGTCTCGGCTCCTACGGCCTCCGCCGTGGGGGTCCCGTCGGCCGGGTCGCTCACAGTTCCTCTCCCCGTATCGCCGCCGGATCCGGATGCTCGGATCCGGCGGCGAACGCGGCGTAGGGCGTCGATTTCGTCTCTCTGTTCGCGTACGCGACGGCCGCCTCGCGAACCGACTCCTCGAGCGCGACGAACTCGTTGAACGGCTCGGTCCGCTCAATCTGGACGTCGCCGCCGTGTGACTCGCGCAGTCGCACGGCGAGGAACGCGGCGTACTGCGTCGCCTCCAACAGCGCCGCGCGACCGAACCGTCGGACGACCGGCTCCTCGTGGCGACGACACAGGTTTCGGAGTCCGGTTCTGGCGGCCTCCGAATACGTCACGATCAACAACACGCCAGCGACTGAACGGTTCCGGCACTTATCGGTTCCGAACCGGTCCGATATCAGACTCGTTCGATGTCGAACTCGGGGACTGCATCCCTCTTTGAACTGGTCAGATCGTCAGAAACGTTTCGATCTCCTGAATCGTCTGCGTCACTCGCGTCGCGTTTTCCGTCCGGATCGAACCCTGACAGAGCGAGCACGCGTTCGCGGGCCGCCGGCTTCGATGCGGCGACGACGACCTGACCGTCGACCGGCTCGTCGCCGACCGCGCGGAAGACGTCGTCGTCGCCGTCGAACTCGGTCGCGTACGTCCGGAGGACGGCCGCCACGCGCCGCTCCGTGTCGGCGAGGTCGGCCTCGCCGTTTTCGAACGCGCGGAGGGCGTCCTCGACGTTCCGTAACGCGGAAATTCGGTCCATCTACGTCGTCCGCAGGTGCCCCTGTTTCGGCTCGTACACTTCCCCTTTCGTGCGGAGCTTCTCGATCTCCTGTTCGGCCTTGCCCGGATCCATCCCGATCTCGCCGGCGCGGTCGATCACCTCCTCGATGGGTGCGCCCTGCTCGTACTCGTCTTCGACCTCGGAGATCAGCTGCTTGATGTTCTTGATGCGGTCGCGCTGGCTCTTGGACGTCCCCGTCTCGACGACGTCGGCGTCGAACTG
>CAZNOA010000111.1:0-5337 GCA_964574565.1 uncultured Halobellus sp.
CGTCGTCGACGACGTCGACACCGCGCTCGCGTATCCGGCCTGTCATCCGATCCCGGCCGCGTTCCGTCGCCGGTTACACGCCGACGACGCCGTGGGACCCAGCCGGCGACGCGAGGAGTTCGACCGCCTACGCGAGTACGCGCGCGGCGACCCGCTCCGGGACGTTCACTGGCCGTCGACGGCGAAACACGACGAGATCGTCGTCAAGGAGTTCGCCGCGGAGACGACGCACAGCCGGGTGTCGATCGCGGGCGAGACGGTCCGCGATCACGTCGGAGACGACCGCCTCGCGACCGCGACCGCGAGCCTCGCGCTCTCGCTTCTGACCGACGGGGTTCCCGTCGACGTGACGCTCCCGGCCGGCGAGGTGGCCGCGGAGCCCGGCCGACGGGGACGGCGGGCCGTACTCGAACTCGCCGCGCGCACGGGCCCGGGATCGGTCCCGGTCGACGACCCCGACGTGCGCGTCGTCGCCGACGGTGCCGGAGCGCGGTACGAGATCGGCGATCGAACGGTCGCGTTCGACGAGCTGGTCGAGCGAGCGGCCGGAGCGCCGGCGACCTATCCGACGGAGGCGCCCGCGGGAGACGGATCGAGGGAGGGTGCTGTGACAGTCGCCGACGGCGGTGAGGCCGCACCGCCCGACCCGGCACGGTCGGATTCGAACGGCCACACGGGGGTGTCCCGCGAATGAGCAAACGGTCATACCTCGACCGGAAGCGAGCGGATCGAGCGGACACCGCTGGGGCCGAGTCAAAAGCCGAACTGGGTCCCGAATCGGGTGCCGGATCCGAGGGGCCGACCGGCTTCGGACCGCTCCGAGCCGTTCCGGGAGGATTCGCCGACCCCGCGGTGATCGGCGTGGTCGTCGTCACCGCGGCGTACCTTAGCGTGTTCTTCGAGGCGACGGACGTCGTCGGCGGCACGGGACGAACGGCCGCGGCCGTCGCGGCGACCGGCCTCGCGGGCGCGGCCCTCGCTCGGGTCATCGGCGAACGGCTTGCCGTACGGCTGACCGGAGCGCTGTTCCTCGTCGCGCTCGCCGGCTACTACTTCACGATCCCGGCGAGTCAGCGCGCCGTGTTCACGGTTGAGGGCGTCGTATACGACGTCGTTGCGCTTCTGACGGGGCTCTCGGTGCTCCGCCTCGCGCTCGCGGACGTGTGGATCCTCGCGGTCGCACCGGTGCCGACGTTCCTCGTCGCGTACCTCGCCGGCCGGGGACGCCACGTCTCCGCCGCGACGGTCGCTGGCGGCACCCTCGGGTTCCTCGTGCTCACGGGGGACGCCGGCGGGACGGCGACGCTCGCCGGCGTCGTCGGCGTCGCGCTCGCGGCCGGGCTCTCGACGCTGTCGGCGACCGGTGGCCTCCACAGCCACCGTCGGACCCTCGGAGCCGTGTTGGCGGCGATGGTGCTCGTGAGCGCGACGGTGACCGTGCTCCCGGCCGGCGCTGCACAGCCGTGGGGGTTCGGCGACGAGGCTCCCTCGCTGGAGTCGACGCTCGGCGACGACGACGAACTGACGATCGTCGGCCCGACGCGGCTCTCGCCAGAGGTTCGGTACACGATCGAGAGCCCTGTGGCGACGAACTGGCACGCGAACGCCTACGACACCTACACCGGTGACGGCTGGGTGCGGTCCGGCGAGCAGTCCGCCTTGGACGGGCCGCTCGACGGGCCGCCGGGCGAGACGACGACGGTGACCGTCTCGATCGAGCCGGAGTCGGAGACGCGGGCGCTCCCCTCCCCGTGGCAGGCCGTCGACGTTAGCGGCTCCGGGAGCGGGACGGCACAGGTCGACGAGCGGGAGACGATCCGGCTCGGCGCCTCGGTGTTCCCGGGCGATCGAACGAACGTCGAGAGCCGCGTCCTCGACGCGGAGCCAGCCGAGCTGCGGAACGCGAGCGAGGAGTACGACCGGGCGGTGACGGACCGCTACACGCAGCTGCCCGAGAGCACCCCGGACCGCGTCGGTGAGCGAACCGCCGAGATCGTCGACGAGGCCGACGCGGACAACCCGTACGATCAGGCGGTGGTCATCGAGCGGTACCTCCGGACGGAGTACGACTACTCGCTGACCGTCGAGCGGCCCGACGGCGACGTCGCCGACGCGTTCCTCTTCGAGATGGACGCGGGGTACTGCACCTACTTCGCGACGACGATGGTGGCGATGTTACGGTCGCAGGGCGTTCCGGCGCAGTTCGTGACGGGATACACGACGGGCGAGGCGGTCTCCGAGGACCGGTACGTCGTCCGCGGACAGAACGCCCACGCGTGGGTGAAGGTGTACTTCCCGGAGCACGGCTGGGTCGAGTTCGATCCCACGCCGTCGGAGGACCGCGATCAGATCCGCGACGCGCGCCTCGCCGACGCGCGGGCCGACGGGGTCGAAGGCGTCGACACCGAGGAGTCCGAGGTCGACACGACGCTGGAGTTCGACGGGTCGAGCGGAGACGTCTCGCCCTCGGAGGGGACCGATTCCGCGTCGAGCGACCCCTCAGAGCCCGATCAGGCAAGCGAGCAGGACGACGCGCCGACGCGAGACGGAGAGGCGGCACCGGCAGAGAGCGACGATCCGGCAGAGCTGTCCCCGGGATTTGACGCCGGAGAGGGAGGCGGTGAGGTCGGCGATGGCCTTCCGATCCCCTCTCGAGAGGCGGTCACCTACTGGCTGTTCGCCGTCCTCGTCACCGTCGCCGGGGCACGCCGTCTCGGGGTGACGGCGCGGGCGCGGCGGATCGGTCGGCTCTGGCTGCCGTGGTCCCGAGGGACGCCCGCCGACGAGGCGCGACGCGCCTTCGAGACGCTAGAGCGGGAGCTCGCCCGCAGACACCGGGAGCGGCGCGTCGGCGAGACCCCGCGGGCGTATCTCGACGTGCTTCGCCTCCGCGGCGTCGACGACAGGGTCCACGCCGTCGGCGAGGCGTACGAGCGGGCGGCGTACGCCGGGACGGTGTCCCGCGAGCAGGCGAGAGAGGCGAAGCGGATCGTCCGACGGCTCGTGCTGGAGGGGTTACCGGTGATCGGACGGCTCTTCCGGAAATGAGCCGGAAAACGGCTCGTGTTTCGGTCGCGCCGGTGGCACTCCCGACACTATTTAATATGGGCACCATGTAGATTCGGTCGTAATGTCGGAAGTCTGCTCGACGTGCGGACTGCCCCAGGAACTCTGCGTCTGCGAAGACGTCGCGAAGGAGTCCCAGCAGATCAGCATCCGCATCGACGAGCGCAGGTACGGTAAGGAGGTAACGGTCATCGAAGGATTCGACCCGAAGGACGTGGACATGAGTTCGCTCTCGTCCGATCTCAAGTCGAAGTTCGCCTGCGGCGGCACCGTCGAGGACGGCGCCATCGAACTGCAGGGGAACCACTCGGGTCGCGTGGAGGACTTCCTCCGCGACAAAGGCTTCAACGTCGCGTGACCACCACCTAACCGTCCGCCGTCGAGCGGCTTTCTTCGGATCTGCTCGCCGAGCGACAGCCACGTCGACCCCGACAACGCCCCTCTACACCGACAGCGCCGCCCGCCCGACGACGAACGCGACCGCCGCGAGCAGCGTCCCGTATTTGAACCGCTTCTGTGCCGCCGTCGGGTCCTCGAAGCTCTCGTAGCAGGCGTACAGCATGGCCGCGTCGGCGACCGCGACGATCAGCAGGTAGACCGGACCGAACGTGCCGAGGAGGTACGGCACCGGGCTGGCGACGACGGCGACGACGAGCGCGGCGGTCGCGACCCACAACGCCCGCCGCTCGCCGATTGCGACGGGGAGCGTGCGGAGGCCTTCCTCGCGGTCGCCGACCACGTCCTCGACGTCTTTGATCACCTCGCGTGCGAACGTCGAGAGCCCGGCCAACAGCGCGAGGACGACCACCGCGTCGACGCTGCCGACGGCGGCGCCTCCGAACAGGAACGTCGACCCGACGAGGTACGAGACGAGCGCGTTGCCGAGCCCCGGCGTTCCTTTGAATACCGTCGTGTAGGTCACGAGCGCGGCGAGGTTGACCGCGGCGATGGCGATCGCCAGCGGCGGGAGCAGGAGCGCGAGCGCGACGGCGACCACGAACCACCCGATCGAGACGCCGAGCGCGCCCCGAGGCGACACCGCACCGCGCGGAATCGGGCGGTCCGGCTGGTTGATAGCGTCGATCTCGCGGTCGAAGTAGTCGTTGATCGCGTTACCCGCGGCGACCGCGAAGACGGTGACGACCGTCGCGACCGCCGTGGCTGTGACCGCGCCGTCGACGCCGGCGACGAACGCGCCAGTCGCCGTCAGGGCGCCGGCAGCGACGCAGTTGCCCGGGCGTGCCAGTTCCAGAATCCCGCGTGCTGTGTCGTGCAACTCGTCTCCGAACACCGCGTCGCGGCACATAAACGACCCGGGATGCGATCCGGCTGACGCTCCCGGACCGTCAGTACCGATTCCGTCCGCTCTCCCGATCGACGGCGGTACCGATTCCAGCGATTCGCAATCGCCACGAACGTTTATGATGGCCGGAATGAAACAGAGGCGTATGGCTAAAGGCCTTGACGTCGGTACGATGAACATCCTCTCTGGTCGACAGGAAGGCGCAGAGACGGTGTTCGTACAGCAGCGCAACTCGTTCGTCGAGATCGAGTACAGCGACATGGCCGAGCAGATGCTCTCTCGCAGCGAGGTCCTCCACATCCGCAAGGACGACAAGGTGTACGTCGTCGGCGACGATGCCCTCAACTTCGCGAACATCTTCAACAAGGAGACGCGCCGGCCGATGCAACACGGCATCCTCTCGAGCGAGGAGGCGTCCGCGATCCCGATGATCAAGCTCATCACCGAGCAGGTCGTCGGCCAGCCGTCGAAGCCGAACGAGCGGCTCTTCTACTCCAGCCCCGCCGACCCGATCGACTCCGGGCTGACGACGCTGTACCACGAGAAGACGCTCGAATCGATGCTCGGCGACATGGGGTACGACCCCGAGCCGATCAACGAAGGGATGGCGGTCATCTACTCCGAGCTCGCCGACAACAACTTCACCGGCCTCGGGATCAGCTTCGGCGCGGGGATGACGAACGTCTGTCTCGCGTACTACGCCGTCCCCGTCATGAAGTTCTCCATCGCCCGCGGCGGCGACTGGATCGACGAGCAGACCTCACAGGCCACCGGCACGCCGGTCGACAAGGTGACGAGCATCAAGGAGGACGACTTCGAGCTCGACTTCCGTACCGACGTCGGCGGCGTCGAGGGCGCGCTCGCCATCTACTACGAGAACCTGTTGGATTACGTCATCGAGAACATCTCCCGAGAGGTCGACGAGGAGGACGTCGAGGAGGGCCTCGACGTGCCCGTCGTCGTCACCG
>CAZNOA010000112.1:0-5166 GCA_964574565.1 uncultured Halobellus sp.
TCGCCGACGAGATGCAGCGCATGCTCAACGACTGGTACGCGAAGATGGGGCAGCTGATCCAGGAGTTCGAGGAGAAGTACGAGCAGACGGAGTCGGCACAGGCGTCGACGTAACCCCGCCGTCGCAGTCGTCAGCTCCCCCGTCGCAGTCCGAATCCCGATCGCTCTCCCGTTTCGTTTCCTCGCTCACTCCGGATATCCGTCGACGATGGCGACGCCGGAAGAGGCCCCTATCCGCACCGCACCCGCGTCGAACATGGCCATCGCCGCTTCGTAAGAGCCGACGCCCCCGGACGCTTTGACCGGGAGGTACTCGCTCATCAGTTCGACGTCGGAGACGGTCGCACCCCCCTCAGCAAACCCGGTCGAGGTCTTCACCATGTCGGCGTCCGCGTCGACGGCCGCTTCGCAGGCGCGACGCTTCTCGTCGTCGTCGAGCAGCGCGGTCTCGATGATCACTTTCACCGGAACCGGCACCGCGGCGACGACGTCGGCGAGTTCGGCGGCGACCGCCTCGTCCTCGCCGGCCTTGAGTCGGCCGACGTTGATCACCAGATCGATCTCGTCGGCGCCGTCGTCCCACGCGCGGACCGCCTCGTCGCGTTTCGCCCGGGGCGCGTGCTGACCGTGCGGGAATCCGACCACCGTCGCGATCGTCTCCGGCGCGTTCCCGTATTCGGCCGCCTCACCGACGTAACAGGGCGGGATGCAGGCGTTCATTCCGTACTCGGCGGCCTCGTCGAGAACGGTCCCCACGTCGCTCCACGTCGTCTCCGGACCCAGCACGGTGTGGTCGATGCTGGCGGCGAGCTGGTCGCGATTCATACCGCGTTCGTCGCGGCGTTTCGTCAAAGAGATAGCGGATTCGGAGCGGACACCGGCCGGCCGGCGGCGGGTCACCGACCGGCCGAGTGGCGCCGCCTTCGGCGGCGAGCGCGACCCGCGTCGCGCGGGCGAGCCGTCGACGGTCAGGCCTCGATTTCGATCTCGGTCCCGCTCACCGCGGCGTCGGCGACGACCGGGAGGCGAACGGACAGGATGCCGTTCTGGTAGCTCGCCGCGATCGCGTCCTCGTCGACGGTCTTCGGGAACCGGAAGCGGCGGTGATACGTCCGCCGGGTCCCGCGTTGCTCGTCGGCGTGTTCGGCGGCGACGTCGAGTATGCCGTCGTCCCACGAGGCCGTGATCTCGTCGGGGTCGAACCCTGGGAGCTCGATGGAGAGGACGAACTCGTCGTCCTCCTCGTACAGTTCGTAGTCGTTACCACCGGTTTCGAACAGTCGGCTCGGGAAGTCGAGCCCTTGCGTCCACGTGTTCGCGGGTGTCGGCATGGCCATTGCTGACCACCTCGATTGCATCAGACAGTATGGTAGCGATTCTACAAAAATGTCACGAATAGTGTGGGTTGTTCTCACATCTAGGGCGGCCGATCCGCGCCCGTCTCCGGGGCGCAGTTCGCGGTTCGTGTCCGGGCCCTCTGGTCTGTGCCCGGGCCCTCTGGTCTGTGCCCGGGCCCCAAAGCTTGTGTCCGGTCGTGCCCCGACCTGTCCGGTCCCCGGGCTCATCCCGTATCCCGCGCGCCGCGAACGGTTGGATTCAAGTCCGCCGCCGGGGAATCGGGAGATATGCAACCGGGAGATCGCGTCCGCGTCGATCGCGGGGACGTCACGAACGAGGGCGTACTGCTCCCCTCGACGACTCGCGACCACCTCGTCGTCAAGCTCGACGGGGGGTACAACGTCGGTATCGACCGCGACGAAGCCGACGTCGAACTGCTCGAATCCGGCGCGCGAGACATCGCGGAGGACGGGGACGCCGACGGCGGAGCGGCCTCCGAGATCACCTTCGACGACGACCTCCCGACGGTGTCGCTCATCTCCACCGGCGGCACCATCGCCTCGACCGTCGACTACCGGACCGGCGCGGTGACCGCTCAGTTCGACGCCGAGGACGTGCTCCGGGCGGTTCCCGACCTCGCCGGCCGGGCCAACTACCGCGGGCGGGTCGTCGCCAACATCCTCTCGGAGAACATGGAGCCGGGGATCTGGCAGGAGCTCGCCGAGGCCGTCGCCGAGGAGATCGACGCCGGAGCCGACGGCGTCGTCGTGATGCACGGCACCGACACCATGCAGTACTCCGCCTCGGCGCTCTCATTTATGCTCGACGCGCCGGTGCCGATCGTGTTCACGGGGAGCCAGCGCTCGGCCGACCGACCCTCCTCCGACAACGTGATGAACGCGGTGTGTGCCGTCGAGGCCGCGAAGGCCGACCACGCGGAGACGCTCGTCTGCATGCACGCGAGCGCCTCAGACGACGCCTGTGCGCTCCACCGCGGCACCCGCGTCCGCAAGAATCACACCTCTCGACGCGACGCCTTCGCGACGGTCGGCGCCGAGCCGCTCGGCGTCATCGACTACGAGACCGCCGCTGAGGCGGGCGCCGACGGGGACGTCGCCGACGCGGCCATCCAGTGGAACCGCGAGCCACTCCCCCGCGGGTCCGACGACCAGTCGGCCGTCGACGTCGCGCTCGACCTCGACGGCGACGTGGAGCTGATCAAGTTCACGCCCGGGATGGACCCCGCGGCGTGGGACTACCTCGAGGGCGCGAACGGGGTCGTGATCGAGGGGACCGGTCTCGGCCACGTGCACACCGACCTGATCCCGCGGATCGAGGCGCTGATCGACGACGGGACGACCGTCGTGATGACCAGTCAGTGTCTCGCCGGCCGCGTCTGCGACCGGGTGTACGACACGGGCCGAGACCTGCTCGACGCCGGCGTCGTCGAGGCCGGCGACACGCTCCCGGGCACGGCGAAGGTGAAGCTGATGTGGGCGCTCGCGAACACGGGCGACGCCGCGGATGCGATGGCGCGTGACCTCGCGGGCGAGGTGACCGCCGAGTCGCAGCCCTGGCGGTGATGACGGTGGCCGACGAGCCCGGTCCCGACGTGGTCGTCCGCGAGGCGCGTCCCGCCGACGCCGACGCGGTCGCCGCGTTCGCGCGAGACACGTGGGGCGAGCGTCACGACGATTACATCCCGCGGGTGTTCCCCGACTGGGCAGATTCGGACGACCCGGACCGCGGGACGTTCGTCGCGACGCTGTCCCCCGGCGCGGTCGCGGTCGACGGGCTCGACGGCCGACAAGAGGGCGACACCGTCGTCGAGGGCGACGGGAGCGGCGCGGCCGAACCGGGCGAGCCCGAGGCGGTCGTCGGCTGTGTCCAGGGCGCGTTGCTCTCGGCGTGGGAAGCGTGGGCGCAGGGGATCCGCGTCGACCCCGCGGCTCGCGGGTTCGGCGTCGGCACGGCGCTGTCGACGGCCGCGCTCGACTGGGCGCGCGACCGCGGCGCGACCGTCTGCCGGAACATGGTGTTCTCGTGGAACATCGCCGGGCTCGGCCAGTCGCGCGCGGTCGGCTTCGAGCCCGCGACGGAGTTCCGGTTCGCCGAACCGGAGCCGTCGGCGTCCGCGTCGACGGCAGGTCTCGTGGTCACCGCCGTCGACGACCCAGACCCGAACGCGGCGTGGGCGTTCTGGACCGACAGCGACGCCCGCGACCACCTCCGGGGGCTCGTCCTCGACGACGGCGAGTCGTGGGCGTGTTCGGCGCTCACCCGCGAGCGACTCCGGACCGCCGCTGACGAGGATCGGCTGCTCGCGGTCCGCGGGTCTGCCGGTGCGGGGCGTCCGACCGCCCTCGCCGGCATCGCGGTTCGGACCCGCGTCTCCGAGCGCACCGGCGACGGCCCGGACCGGATAGCGATCTACGGGGTCGCCGCGTGGCGGGACGTCGACGCGGCCGGTGGGATCTATCGGTCGATCGCCGCGGACGCGGCCGCGGTCGGCGCCGACGCCGCCCGCGTGCTGATCCCGGAGACGGTCGAACACGTGAGCGACACCGGCGCGAACCGGGTTCCCGTCCCCGGCGAGCCCGACTTCGTCATGAGCGCGGATCTCACGGGGAACCCGGTCGGCGCAAGCGACCTCACAGACGAGGCGACCGAGGCGGCCGAGCCGGACGAGTGAGACCCGAACCGAAGTTCTCAACACCGCTCACCCGAATCGTGTCGCATGCTGCTTTCCGGCGTTGACCTCCCGTGGTCGCTCCCGCTCACGCTCGTCATTTACGGTATCGTCGTCGCCGTCGCGGTGTGGATCTACCGCGACGCGAAGGCGAGAGGGAGCCGGTACGCGATCGTCTGGGGCGTCTCGACGCTGATCTTCGCTATCGTTCCGGTGCTTCTGTACATGTACCTCCATCGCGACGTCGGGCCGGCGCGGTGACGGGCGGGCCGCTGACGCGCGAGTATCGATCGCGATAGCCGAACCCGAACGCCTAATTACGCCGCCCGCCCCCGTGGTGACATGTTCGCGACGCTGCCGGACCTCCTCCGACTGCTCGTCGTCCCCGTCTTCGCGTGGGCGGCGCTGCGGGACGTCCGGACTCGACGCCTCCCGAACCGGCTCTGGCCGCCGCTGTACGCGTTCGGGGCGCTGCTGTTGCTCTGGGAGATCGTCGGGCTCTGGTCGGCCGGGACGCTCGGCGGCTTCGAGGGGCGACTGTTCCTCGTGCAGGCGGCGATCAGTCTGCTGTTCGTCGCCCCGCTTGGCTACGCGTTCTGGTACCTCGGCGCGTTCGGCGGAGCCGACGCGAAGGCGCTGATCGCGCTCGCGATTCTGTTCCCGACCTTCCCCGCCTACGAGGTCGCCGGCGCGACGCTTCCGCTCGTCGAGACGCAGATCGGCGTCTTCTCGCTGACGATCCTCACCACCACGGTCCTGCTCGGCCTCGCGTACCCGATCGGCCTCGCCGGACGCAACCTCCTGCGGGGCGAGCGCTCGGCGGCCATGTTCCTCGCGCGGCCGGTCGCGACCGCCTCGCTGCCGGACCGCCACGGGCGCCTGTTCGAGGACGACGAGGGGACGACGCGGAGCGGTCTCGACTTAGACGCGCTTCGGATGTATCTGCGCTGGCGCGGGATCACCCTCGCCGAGCTGCGGGCGGACCCCGACCGATTCCGAGATCCGAGCAGCGTCGGCGAGACGTTCGACCCGACCGACGGGGGGACTCACGTCGGGGCGCGCACGGACGGTGGGACGCCGTCAGGAGGTCGGACGGGGAGAAGCCAGTCGGACGAGTCGGCCGCCGACGGAGTGTCGACG
>CAZNOA010000113.1:0-5051 GCA_964574565.1 uncultured Halobellus sp.
GTCAGCGAGATGCCGTCGAGCGTCACGGAGCCCTTATCAACGAGGTACCGACCGTGCCCCTCGGGGATCGAGAACGTGAACCGCCAGTCCTCGCCGATCCGCTCGATTGCGGTCACCTCGGCGACGGTGTCGACGTGACCCTGTACGACGTGGCCGTCGAACCGCCCGTCGGCGGGCATCGCGCGCTCGACGTTGACGGCGTCGCCCTCGCGCACCGCGCCGAGGTACGTCTTCGCGATCGTCTCGCTCGCGAGGAACACCTCGAACCAGTCGGTCTCCGTTTCGGAGCCGTCCGCGCCGTCGGCCTCGCCCACGCGACCGGCCCCGCGGCCGTACTCCTCGACGGTCAGACAGACGCCGCTGACGCTTATCGACTGTCCGTGGTGGAGGTCGTCGAACCCCTCGACGCCGACTCGCAGGCGCAGCCCGTCCGTTGTCTCGGTCCGGTCACGGACCGTTCCGGTGTCTTCGACGATGCCGGTGAACATACCGGATCTGCGAGCGGCCGACGGATATCGGTTCTGTATCCTTATGCCCGACGAGTCCCTACCTCCCCACGATGAACCTCGGGCTGACGGACATGATCGGGTTGGCGGCGTCGCTGATCTTCGCCATCCCGCTGGGGAACTACGCCGTCATCCGACTGCTCGACGGCGAGGTCGCGCTCGGCGCGGGCCTCCTCGTCGTCGCAGTCGCGATGGTCGTCCTCCCGCAGTACTTCCTCGATCCGGGTCGGATACTCCGGGGGCTCCTCGGCGGGCTCTTGCCGCGGCAGCTCCGGCCGGACACCGCCGACGAAGCCGCGGACGAGCCTGCGGTGAGCGGTCCGTCCGAAAACGAGCGATCGACGCCCCCGACCGACGCGTCGGCGGGCGACGCTTCCACGCCGGACGCCGCCGACAAATAGCGTTCCGACGCCCGGCTACCGCTCCCGCGGGACGATCCCGAACGGGTACTCAGCGAGCAGCTCGTACCCCTCCGCCGTGACGGCCACGAGGTCCTCCAGCCGGACGCCGCCGACCGCGGGATCGTAGACGCCGGGTTCGACCGTGACGACGTGTCCCGGCGCGAGCTCCGTCCCGCTCGACAGCGACGGCGACTCGTGGAGGCTCACGCCCACCCCGTGACCGGTGCCGTGGGTGAATCCGACTTCCCCCTCCGCCGCGTTCGGGTCGAACCCGTACGCGGCCAGCTCGGCGGCCGCTTCGCCGTGGACGGTCGCCGCGGGAACGCCCGGTTCGATCTCGGCGAGCGCGGCGTCGCGGGCGGCCTCCACCGCGACGTACGCCCGGCGCTCCCAGCCGCCGTCGCCGTCGACGACGAACGTCCGGGTCATGTCGCCGTAGTAGCCGTCGGGGCCGCGCGGGGAAACGTCGAGCAACACCGTCTCCCCCGGTCGAATCGGGTCGTCGCCGACGTAGTGGAGGTCGGCGGCGGAGGGTCCGGCGCCGATCACGGTGTTGCCGGCGTCGCGGACGCCGTGCGCCGCGAGGGTCGCGTTCACCGCCCTGCGGAGCCGCTCCGTCGTCAGCGGGGCGCCGTCCCAGCGAAGGGGATCGCGAGGGGACCCGTCTCCGGCGTCCTCGGCAGCAACCTCGCTCTCGACCAAGACGCGCTCGGCCCGCGCCATCCCCGCGGCGGTCGCGCGCTGGACGCGGCGCAACCGATCGAGTTCGGCGCTCGTCTTCCGTGCCCGGGCGACCGCGGTCGCGTCGGTCGAGCGAAGGGCGTTGCCGGCGCGTTCGAGATGCACCGCGGCGTCGTGGGGAATCGACGCCGGAACGAGGAGGGTGCGGTCGGCGTCGTCCGGTCTGTCGCCGCCCGCGTCCGCGTCGCTGTCGGGTGCTCCGCCGCCGACGAGCGCCTCGACGGTCGCGGCCGCGTGCTCGCCCGCGTGTTCGCCGGCCGCGCCGGTCCAGACCTCGCGAACGACAGCGTCGTGGAACGGCGAGCCGTCGCCGTCGAGACGCGCGTTGGCAACGAACTCCCGGTTCGCCTGCTCGGCGAACAGGGCGGGCGCACAGAGGACCGCGTGGCCCGCCACGGAACCGTCGGCGACCGCGGGGTCGGGAGTCGTGCGGGCGGAACTCCCGCGGTCGGGAGTCGCGCCGTCGGGGACGACGACTACCGCGGCGGCTCTGTCGGGGCCCGCAAAGCGGGTGAGATAGCGGAGGTCGTCGTCGAATCGGTCGCCGACCGCGACGAAGGCGTCCGCGCCGGCGTCTCGGACCGCGTCGACGAGCGGGGTGAGGTCGGTCCGGACCGGGTCGCGGGCCGCGTCTGCGCCGGCTCCGTCGGCCGGAGTTCCGGTCACGGCTCGGGTTCGGGAACCGCCAACTCCGCCTGAACCTCGTCGATGAGGTCCTGTGGCGGGTCGTCGCGCAGCTCGTTGAAGAGGAGGACGCTGATCGGCAGGGTCGGCGCGCCGCCGATCAGGCTCTCCAAGATGACGAGCCGCTCGCGGGCGCGGGACATCCCGACGTAGAAGACGCGGCGCTCGTTGTCGGTGAGGATCGGCACCGGGCTCGTCGACTTGGTGAACTCCTCGACCCCGTCCACGTCGGTCGGGTCGTCGATGGAGGCGGCCATCTGTTCGACGACCTTCTCCGTGAGGTCGGTGGCGACGAACACGTGGTCGGCCTCGCGCCCCTTCGCCGAGTGGATGGTGCCGACGCGGACGCGGGTCGGGTCCATCCCCTCGTAGTCGCCCGCGAAGTACGCGCCCATCGACTTCCGCTGGAAGCTCGTCACCTTCCGGACCATGTCGTCGGCGCTGTTCGCGTCGGGCATGAACGGGATGTGGGCGTCGAGCTCGTCGGTCGTCACCTCGATCAGGGAGATGTCGTCCGCGTCGGCCGCCTCCTCGCGGTCGTCGAGGAAGTCGTAGAACTCGTCGCGGTCGTGGGTGCCGAACGCGGATTCCTGTAGCATGTCGGCCAGCCGCCGGGCCTCCAGCCCCGTCACCGGCTCGCCCTCGTCGACCTTCTCGATGGCGCTGACGTAGTCTTGGACCCGGTCGGTCCACATCCGCCCGTCGGTCAGCATCGTGAAGGGGATCCCGTGGTCGATGAACTCGTCGATGAAGTCGAACATCTGATAGCGCGCGCGGAACAGACACATGATGCTCCCCTCGTCGTCCTCGACGGTGTACCGGACGTTCCGGACGAGTTCGAGCATCGACGGCGACTGGATCGCCTCGACGCTGCCGCCCTCCTTGCGGGGGTGGAGGTCCTTCTCCTGTCGCTTGTCGATGTGGCGGATCTCCGCGTTGACGACGTTGAGGATCTCCGAGGGAAGCCGGTAGGAGTTCGGGAGGACGACGTCCTCATCGACGTCGGTCTCGAGCAGGAGGTCCGGGTCGGCCCCCTGCCACGCGTAGACGACCTGGTCGTCGTCGCCGGCGATGAGCACCTTCCGCATGTGGGGTTTCCACTCCTCGAAGACGTTGTACTGCAGCGTCGTGATGTCCTGGAACTCGTCGATGATCAGGTAGTCGACGCTCGGGACGAGCGAGCGCTGGGCGACGCGTTCGAGCATGTCCGCGAAGCCGACGAGGTCGTTGTCGCCCTTGTAGCCGCGCCACGCGCGGATCGTCTCGGGGATGTCGATCCGGTCGTCGTCGGAGGGCCACGTCGGCGTGTACTTGTTCCCCTGCTGGGCGTTGGGGTCCTCCTCGGGCGGGAGCCGGACCTCCTCGACGTTCCACTGGAAGGGGACGTCGTACCAGTCGGCCACGTCGCGTTCGGTCCGCTGGAGCCACTGGGAGGTGGCGATGATCTTGTTGCCGATCGTCGTCGATCGGGCGGTTCGGCGACCGGCGCCGCCGTGTTGGTCCTCGAACTCGATGCCGTACTCCTCACAGAACGCCTCCTTGTCGTCTTCGCCGACGACGTCGCCGCGGGAGAGGTCGAGCAGCTCGTACGCCTTCGCGTGCATGGTACAGACGTTCCCCTGGAGGCTGCGCGGGGAGACGTCGAGCCGCTCGGCGAGTCGCTCGCGGATCTCGGCGGCCGCCGCACGCGTGTAGGAGACGACGAGCACGTCCCTGACGTCGGCCTCCTCGTCTTCGAGGATCCCCTCGACGCGGTCCAGAAGCGCCGTGGTCTTCCCGCTGCCCGGACCGCCGAAGAGTCGCGTCACCGTGGGATCGGTCATTGTCTACCTCTGATCGTCGTTCTCCTTAAACGCCGTGGCTCGTCTCGGGGCGTGAGTACGGGTTGTGACGCGTCAGTACGAAGAGCGGCCGGTTTTCAGTTGCTTCGCGTCGCTCTCGCTTCGCGAACGTCTGCGCCGTCGCGAACGAGGTCCTCACAGGAGGGACAGACGCGGGGCCGATCGACCTCGTTCGGCGTGAACACCCGAACGTAGTCGGTGGTGACGAACGAACCGCAGTTCTGGCAGGTCGGCATATTCGTCACTATCGATTGATGATACATAATACTGCCGCCAAACAGCGTCGAAAGAAAACTGCTGATCGGTCGCGCGCCGTCGTCGGGTCAGGTCGGACGCCAGTCGCAGACGCCACAGCGCGCCGTTCCCTCGGGATGGAGTGCACCGCACTCCGGACATTGGAGCTTGTTATAAGATCGCTCCCAGCGTACGATCTCTGTCTCGTGGCCGCGATCGGACAGGAACTCGTCGAACAGGTCGTCGTCCGAGCTGGGTGCACTACTAGACATGCATGTCACACAATGACACGCGCGTATATATATCTTGTTGCAGTTCTCACTGATTCGTCACAAGCCCCACGGCTGATCACTTCTCGGATCGTTCGTTTGCTATTCGGAACTCACTGCTCCGGTCGCCTTCCGCACGTCTGATCGCAGGCGACTCCCCGTCCGACTGCCGAGGAGTCGGCGCGTCCAGGAGCGGTCGCTTCGAGCGGGCTCACCAGGGCTCGTTTTTCAGGCCGAGCGCGTAGGCGGCGACGTTCGTGACGACGTGGAGGATCGGGGTCATCACGAGGACGACCGCGAGGACGGGAAGAGTGAACGTCTCGAGCGCCCAGCCGGTGTCGACGACGAACGCGAAAAGCAGCGCGCCGGCGACGA
>CAZNOA010000114.1:0-5045 GCA_964574565.1 uncultured Halobellus sp.
CCTTCCCGACGACCGCCTGAAACCCCGTCGCCTCCGGCACGTCCAGCGAGCGCTCCTCCGCGGCCGCGACGGTCGCTTCGGCCAGGTGGTGTTCGGACCGCGACTGGACGGCCGCCGAGAGCGCGAGGAGCTCCTCGTCGTCCATCGCGGCGTCGCGGCCGTCGTCCCGAGCGGTCGCGTCCGTCAGCCGCGTGTTCCCCTCGGTCAGCGTCCCGGTCTTGTCGAAGGCGACGGCGTCGACGTCGCCGGCGGTCTCGATGTGTTCGCCGCCCTTGAACAGGACGCCCTGTCGGCCGCCGGCGGAGATCGCCGACAGCACCGCCGCCGGGGTCGAGATGATCACCGCACACGGCGAGGCGGCGACCATGAGCGTCATCGCGCGGTAGAACGTCGGCTCGAACGCGTGTTCGAGGAGGAGCACCGGCGCACCGATGGCGACCGCCGTCATCGCGAGCACCGCCAGCACGTACGGTTGTTCGAAGCGGTCGATCAGCTGCTGGGTGGGCGCCTGCTTGCTCTGTGCCTCCTCGACCATGTGAATCAGCCGCGCGATGGCCGACTCCTGTGCCTCTCGGGTCACCCGCACCTCGAGGCTCCCGGCCTCGTTTATCGTCCCGCTGAACACCTCGTCACCCGGCTCCTTCGGGACGGGAACCGACTCGCCGGTGAGCGACGACTGGTCGACCGTGCTCTCGCCGGCCTCGACGACGCCGTCGAGCGGGAGGCGGTCGCCCGGTCGGACGACGAAGACGTCTCCCACGTCGACCTCGTCGATCGGCACGGAAACCGTCTCGCCCCCGCGGCGCACGCGGGCCGACTCCGGTCGCATCTCGATGAGCGACTTGATCGCCGTGCGCGACCGTCCGATCGCGTACTCCTCTAAGACCCCGGACAGCGAGAAGAGGAACAACAGCAGCGCGCCCTCGAACGGCGCGCCGATGACCAGCGCGCCGATCGCCGCGAGGATCATCAGGAGATCGATCTCGACGGCCGGCTCGCGAAGCGCCTTGACGCTCTCGACGAGCCCGTGCCAGCCGCCGAAGACGTACGCGACCGCGTAGCCGCCCCAGACGAGCCACGGGGGCGCACCGAGCCAGCCGCCGAACAGCCCCACCAGCATCCCCGACAGCGTGAGCGCGACCGAGACCGCTCGCGCTCGAACGAGGGGACGGTCGAGCGGGTTCCCGGTGTCGACCGCGCCCACCGAGGCGACCGGGTCGGGATCGCTCGTCCCCGGGTCAGGTGCGGGATCCATATTCGTAGTTCACTCCCGATCGCTCATAAGGGTTCACGTGGGAGCCGCCGGCCGGGACGCTCGCTTCCGACTTCACACCGTTCGGTCGACCGATTTGTTCGCGGCGACGCCGCTTCACACGAGGCGCAAAGCGTCACGTTACTTCTCGATGATGCTCTCTTCGACGGCCTCACCGAAGTGACGAGCGACGTCCTCGTAGTAGACGAGCGCCTCGTCGCCGACGTCGAGGTCGGTGACGGCCTTCTTCCCGTCGCTCGTCGCTATCTTCACGGTCTCGGCGTTCTGGATAAGCGTCTCGACGGGGTCGGGGCCGTCGTCCGTCTGGACTTCCGCCTGCACCCGGAACATCGGCCGCTTCTCGATCTTGACGCGGCCGACGATCGCCTCTCGCGTGTGACCCGCGGTGTCGACCACCTGCACCTCGTCGCCGCTCGACAGCTCTGCGAGGTAGTTGGTGCCGCCTTCGGGATTGCGGACGTACGCGTGGACCGCGCCGGCGTTCACGCGGAACGGACGCGACTCCACGTACGGCGACTCCGCGGTCTCCGCGTGGACGAAGAAGAGCCCGCGAGACATCGACCCCACGAGCATCCCCTCGTCGTCGTTCATCAGCGAGCCGGTGTCGATACAGACCCGGTCGGCCATGCCGGTGCGCTCGACGGCGGTCACCTCGGCGTACCGGAGATCCAGCGACTCGCGGTCGGCCGCGTCGCGGGCGTCGACCGCGCCGCGGATGTCGTCCGGTGAGTCGGTGTCGAGGAGGACCCCGTCGGCCCCGATCTCGAGCGTCTCGAAGGCGGTCCGGGCCTCGGCCGCGGTCGTCGCGCCCGCGACGAGGTGCGTCTCGTCGCCGACACGGGCGATCAGGTTCTCCAGGGGAATGATCGACCAGTCCTCGCCGACGATGATCGTGAACTCGGCGTCGGTGGCGGCCTCCTCGGCGAAGCGCTCGTACTCCGTACCGAGCACCCGAACGTAGACGCCCTGTGCGCGGTCGTCCCGGCGGCGGACCGTCGTGAGGTCCGCGGAGCCGGAGAACTCCTGTGGCATCTCGATCGTCCCGTCGCCCTCGCCGCCTTTCCCGACGAAGTAGGCGTCGGCTTCGGCGTCGCTCTCGGCGTCGTCGATCACGTCCGCCTCGGAGCGGAACGCCGCGATAGCGATGTCACCGAGTTCGCGAACGCGTCCCACGTCCGCCTCGTCGACGAGCACCCAGTCGGCACCGGCCTCGATGGCGGCCGTGATCCGTCGCTTGCGGGTCTCCCAGTCGCCGACTTCGCCGTCGGCTTTTACCCAGACCGTGCGTGTCATACTCGTGAACTCACGGGCGGCTGGCTTGAAAACTGCGGAACGGAGCGCGGAGGCGTCCCCGCGGCTGGCGTCCGTGAACGCGTCGGTGTGAGTGTTCGTGAGTGCCTCACCCCGTGTAGCCGTGAGAGCTTTGGTGTTGACGATGCTCGTCACGCCTATGTCTGACACGACACGCGTCGTCGGCGTTTCCGGAAGCCTTCGAGACGGGAGTTACACGCGAGTGACCGTGAACCGTGCGCTCGACGGCGTCCGCCGAGCCGGTGGGGAGGCCGAGCTGCTCGACCTCCGCGAGTACGACCTCCCGACGTTCGACGCCGACCACGCCGACGCAGGGGACGCGTCGGCGTTCGCCGATCGGATCCAAGCGGCGGACGCGGTGGTGTTCGGAACGCCGATGTACCACGGCTCGTACTCGTCGACGCTGAAGACGGCCATCGACTACTGCGGCTTCGACGAGTTCGAGAACAAGACCGTCGGGCTCCTGGCGGTCGCCGGCGGCGGGTTCCCCGTCACGGCGCTCGAACACCTCCGTTCGGTCTGCCGGGCGCTCAACGCGTGGGTCATCCCGCATCAGGTCGCGGTGCCGAACGCCGGCTCGCAGATCGACGGCGGAGAGATACGCGACGAGGGGATCGACCGGCGGACGCTCGTTCTCGGCCGTCGCGCGGTCCAGTACGCGGACATCGAGCCGGATCCCGACTCCTTCGAGGGCGACCAGAACATGGGTGCCGAGTGAGGTTGCCTACGCTTCGATGAACCCGCCGGCCGCGAGCGCCTCGTCGACGCTCGCGTCCTCGTGGACGATCGCCGACACCGTGCGAGCGATCCCTTCCGGGTCCTGATGTTGGAAGATCGACCGCCCCATCGAGACGCCGGCGGCGTCGCCGTCCATCGCGCCGCGTACCATCTCGGCGGTCTCGCGGTCGGTCCCCTTCGATCCCCCGGCGATGACGACCGGTAACCTGGTCGACTCGGTGACGCGCGCGAACGAGTCGCCGTCCCCGGAGTACCCGGTCTTCACCACGTCCGCGCCGAGTTCCTCGGCGAGCCGGACCGCGTGTCCGAGCGCCTCCGGATCCGTTTCGTCGACGCCCGGCCCGCGCGCGTACGCCATCGCGAGCACCGGGAGCCCGAGCCGCTCGGCGTCGGCGGTCAGCGTTGCGAGCTCCTCGATCTGGTCGGGCTCGTGGTCGGACCCGACGTTGATGTGGAACGAGACGGCGTCCGCGCCCGCCCGGACCGCGTCCTCGGCGGTTCCGGTGACGCGTTTGTCGCTCTCGTCGGGACCGATCGTCGTCGACCCGTTGACGTGGACGATGTACCCCGCGCCGTTTTTGTTCGGATGGACGCGTTCGGCGATTCCGCGCTGGGTGAGCACCGCGTCCGCGCCGCCGCTCGTGACGCCGTCGATCGTCGACTCGATGTCGACGAGCCCCTCGACGGCGCCCATCGTGATCCCGTGGTCCATCGGGACGATGAGGTATCGGTCGTTCGTGGAGATGCGATCGAGTCGTGCCGAGAGTCCTGCTGTCATGGTGTGGTGAGTCGTTGTGTGAGAGTGTGGCAATCGGAGGTAAGTCGGTTTCGTTCGGGGACGTATTGGCTTGAACTTCCCCGGGTTGTCACTGCGACCCGGGCGCTTCGAGCCGCGTCCGGTAGCCGCGCTCGGCGCCGGCCTTCAGCTCGCGTGAGAGCCCCTCTAAGCGGTCTGCGACCTCTTCGGTCGACAGCTCGGCTTCGACGCCGTCGGCGACGATGTCCACGAGCGCCGAGCCGACGATGATCCCGTCTGCCCCGCCCGCGACGATGCGCTCGGCGTGCTCGCCGGCGGAGATCCCGAACCCGACCGCTTTCGGCACGTCGTACTCGGCGAGCCGGTCGAGGCTCTCCGTCGTCTGGTCCGACACGTCGCTTCGAGCGCCGGTCGTGCCGAGCCGCGCCTGCACGTACACGTACCCCGAGACGCGGCTCATGATCCGGTCGAGCCGCTCGCCGACCGTCGTCGGAGCGACGATGAAGACCAAGTCGAGGCCGAACTCGTCGCACGCCTCGCGAAGCGGATCGGCCTCCTCGGCCGGGAGGTCGGGAACGACGAGCCCCTCGATGCCGGCCGCGGCGGCGCGCTCGACGAACGGGCGGGGCCCGTCGGTCGATTCCGAGCCGCCTCGCGCCGCGCTCCCCCCGTACTGATAAATGAGGTTGTAATACGTCATACAGACGAGCGGCGCCTCGACGTCGAGCTCCTCAGCGAACGCGAAGAACCGGTCGGGCGTCATACCGCCGTCGAGCGCGCGGACGAGCGCGCCTTGGATCGTCGGGCCCTCCGCGATCGGCTCCGAGAACGGGAGGCCGAGCTCGATGATGTCAGCACCGCCGCGGTCGAGCGCCTCGACGTACGCCTTCGACGACTCGTAGTCCGGGTCACCGACCGCGAGGTACGGGATGTACGCGGGACCGTCCGCGAACGCCGCGGCGATGG
>CAZNOA010000115.1:0-5021 GCA_964574565.1 uncultured Halobellus sp.
TCGGCGCGTCGAGCAGCCGGGCGAGGTCGTTCGGCTCCGTCCGGTAGTGCGCGGCCACGAGCAGCCCGAACGCCTCGCCGAGCAGCGTCTCGTCGGCGAGCAGGTCGTCGGTCGACAGCGCCCGGTACGTCGCCGCCTCGAGCCGGGCCTCGGACACCGCCTCGTCGACCGCGGGCCGCGCGTCGAGCAGAAGCGCCCGCGCCGCCCACGCCTCGACCGGGTCGTCCCGAGCGTACCGGATCGGCTCGTCGAGCCGGACGTCCCGAACCGCGAAGGGGCCGTCGAGGAGCCGCTCGCGGAACCGGATCGCGAAGCCGCGACCGGCCCCCTCGTAGCCGTGAACCGTCGTGCAGAACGCGACGGACAGCGACTCGTCGAGGAAGCCGTCGAGGACTCGTACCGGGAGCGCGGCCGCCTCGTCAACGATCACGGCGTCTGGGACGTTCGAATCCCCACCTCCGAGAAGCGTAACCGCTTCCGCGGGCGGCAGATACCGAACGCGGCCGCCCGCCGGGGTACGGATCGGTCGATCCCGCGAGCGGTCGGTGTCGTCGTCGCGTCCGCCGGAATCGCCCCCGGCTACCGTCTCGACGAGCTCACCCGCTCGCGCGAACACCTCGGCGGCGTTGCGGAACGCCGGGGCGGTGACGAGCACGTCGTCACCGGCGAGCGCGAGCGCGCCCGCCGCGAGCCCCGCCGCGCTCGATTTCCCTCGTCCGCGGTCAGACTCGACGACCACGGCGTTTCCGGGGGTCGAGAGCGCCTCGAACGCCCGAACCGCCCTGGCCTGATCGTCGGTGCGGCAGGCCTCGTAGGCGGCGGCCGGAAACGTCGCGTCCGGCGGGACTCGGGGCTTCGCGGGCGGCGCTGCCGACGGACTCGTCGCTTCCCCGCCGGTCTGCCCGTCGCGCACGACGGCGTCGCCCTCCGGCGGTTTCCCGAGCGAGACGATCGCGATACCCGGATGCGAGCGGAGCGTCTCGACGAAGCGCTCGCGGAAGCGACCGGTCACGTCGTCGATCTCGAACGGCGGAACGGCAAGCGAGTCGTCGAACCGGTCTCGGATCCCGGGCCACGCGTCCAGATCGGGCGTCACGAGGACGAGTAACCCGCCGCCGTCGACCGCGCCGACGCTCCGACCGAGCGCGTTCGGGACGAACTGCTCGTGACAGTCGAGCACGACCACGTCTCGGGTCCGGCCGAGCAGCTCGTCCGCGCTCCGAGGACGATGCTCGTCGAACCGGAACCCTTCCCGCGTCGAGACGACCGAGACGGCGCTCTCCTCAGCATCCACGGCCTCGATCGCGTCGTACGCGGCGTCGATCCCGCGTTCGCGATCGCCGGCGAAGACGAGCACGCGCCGCTCGTTCGCCGCCTCGGCCTCTCGTTTCGCCGCCCGTGTGAGCGCCGCGATCATCGTTCGACCGTGGTTACCGGTGGCGAGAGATGTGTCTTCCCCTCTCGTCCGGGGCGACCGCCCGCGTCCGCTTCCGCGCTCGTCGGTGCGAGGCGGGACGCTTACGGACTCTGGGCGCGTCACTCAGGGTATGACCACGGTCACGCTCATCGGCACGCGGCTCGCTGACACCGGTCGCGAGTTCGTGTATCAGGGCGAATCGCCCGACTGCGAGGGGTGCCCTTACCGCGGCCAGTGTCTCAACCTCTCGGAGGGGACCCGGTATCGCGTGACGGGGATCCGCGAGAACGCACAGACGCTCGACTGCGCCGTCCACGACTCCGGGGTTCGCGCGGTCGAAGTCGAGCCCGCGCCCGTCCCCGCGAACGTCCTCTCGAAGCAGGCGTACGCCGGGAGCCGCGTCTCGCTCGCCGGTCCGTGCCCGCACACGGAGTGTCCGAGCCACGGCTACTGCGTCCCGGACGGCGCCGACTTCGACGACGAGCGCGTGATCGATCAGGTGCTCGGCGAGCCGCCGCACGACGAGTGCGCGCTCGACCGAGACCTGACGCTGGTGGAGTTTCGGGCGGAAGACGGGTAGTCGCGACCGGCCGCGATTCGGACCCTACAGCGACGTGATCGCGTTCAGCGTGATTCGGATCGCGCGCTCGACGTTGTCCTTCGCTTTTTCGGGGAGCTCGTCGTCCGAGTCCGCGCCCTTCTGGCTGCCCGCGACGAGGTTACCGTCGACGGTGCAGATCGCGCCGGCGCGCAGTCCCTTGCGGCGGGCAAGCGCGAAGACGGTCGCGGCCTCCATCTCGATCGCGAGCAGGTTCGCGTCGTTCCAGTCCTCCACGTACTCCTCGCTCTCGTTGTAGAAGGCGTCGTCCGAGACGATCGGGCCGACGTGGATCTCCTCGCCGTTGTCCTCGGCGGCGTCCACGAGCCCGGTGAGGACGTCGTAGTCCGGAACGGCCGGGTAGTTCGCCGACTCGTACCGCTTGCTCGTCCCCTCCTCTTTGGCCGCGCCGGTCGCGACCACCATGTCGCCGACCTCCATGTCGGCCTGCAGCGCGCCGCAGGTGCCACAGCGGACGAACGTCTCGACACCGACGCGGGCGAGTTCTTCGACCGCGATCGCCGCGGAGGGGCAGCCGATTCCGGTCGAACAGATGGTGAGGTCGACGCCCTCGTAGCTCGCGTTAACGACCTTGTACTCGCGGTTCTGTGCGACGACCTCGCTGTCGTCACACAGGTCCGCGATCCGGTCGACGCGCCCCGGGTCGCCCGGAATGACCGCGATCTCGTGGACGTCGCCTTCTTCGATCAGCAGATGCGGCTGTTTCGCCATATGCGCGGAGACAGCCGCCGCGCGCAAAAACGGACCGGTCGGGCGGCGGGAGCGGGGCGCTGAGATACATTTTATATCGCGTTATGTGATTTATAACCGCGATCGAGCCGAATTTCCCGGATCGCGTCGTCGACTCGCTGTGCGGCCGTATCGTCCGGTTTATCGTCGCTCGGGGTCGATTCCCTGGCATGGACGATTCGAACGCGAACGACGCGCCCGACGGGCTCCCGCTCTTCTCGCTGCTCGGGGCCGTGGTGATCAGCTTCGTGATCCTGACGCCGGTGTCGGCGCTACTACTCGGATTTAATTGGACACAGGCCGTCCTGATTGGGGGGTTCGGCAGCGTGATCTCCGCGGCGTCGGCGAGTCTCACGGCGCGGCGGGCGGCCGGCAACGACGCCGAGTGATCGGCACTCAAAACAACTAACCAACTGCTGATCGAGGCCTGCAGACAGGTATCACACCTGATATCCTGGACGGAGACTTTTATACCCGTTCGGAGTCGACATCCTCTAATGCGATTCGTACGCGACCGTCGGGGCCAGTCGGTCGTAGTCGGGACGGTAATCCTGTTTGGGTTCCTGATTTTGGCGCTTTCCATCTACCAGGTGCAGTTCGTACCGGCGGAGAACAGCGAGATCGAGTTCGAGCACAGTCAGGAGGTGGAAGGCGACTTCTTGGATCTGCGGAACGACGTGTTGAGTGCTGGAACGACCGGAGCCGCCAGATCGACATCGATACGACTGGGAACGCGGTATCCACAGCGGACGTTCTTTTTAAACCCGCCAGCGGCGTCTGGAACACTCCAAACGACGGAATCAGCGGAGATTCGTATCGAGGACGCGTTGGTCGATGACGGGGTCCATCCGAACGTACAGGCGTTCTGGGACGACTCGCCCGAGTTTGACAACGGTGTTCCCGTGTTCGATACCCGCTCGATCCGATACACCCCGAACTATAACGAGTATCGCGGGGCACCGCGGCTGACGTACGAGCACTCGCTTGTCGCTGCAGAGTTCGATAACAGCGTCCTCCCTCGTTCTGGGCAGACGATCGTCCGCGACGAACGGATATCGCTTACGGCATTGACCGGATCGGTATCCGAAAACGGCGTGGAGCCGCGTAGTGTCGACGCAGATTCGGTGTCACAACAGCGCCGAACGGTCCCAATCACCGGGACCAACGGCGAGGACATCGAGATCAGGCTGCCGAGTGCAGTCGGCGACGTCCAAGATTTCGTTAATCGAACAACGGTACAGGATGCCGAAGACGTCACCGTAGAAGGAGACGAAATCGTCATTACGCTTGACGGTAGCGAGAGCTATCGGCTCGGTCTCTCAGAGGTCTCTGTCGATGGAAGTGGGAGTACGGAACCGGCGTACGTCGTGCCGGTTGGCGGTGAGGAGGTAACCGCAGGACAGACCGTTGGCATTGAGGTTCGGGATAAGTACAATAATCCGGTGGATGGAGCGAATGTGGTTCTATCTAATGCGACAAATCGCACGACAGACAGCGACGGACGAGTATTCTTCGATCCACAATCAGACGGTAACAACGCGTCGATTAACGGGGGTTTCGATCCGGACAAGCCAGACTACGAATCTGTAACGTTTGAGGTCCGTCCTGCTGATGGAGGTGGAGAGGGTAGTATAAACCCTATTGGGGGAGATAACAGGGTCATTTTGGATAATGTGAGGGGAGGACAATCAGCAGGAGTAGACAACAATGAGGTGGAGCTCACGCTTAGCAACGACGCCGAGGAGGAGATCACATTTAGTGAGACCGCATTTAATTTATATTACGACGGACAGAGCATTCAAAATTCATTCATCATACGACCAGGTGGGGATAACGTTGAACTTCGTGGTGGTTTCGAAGTCCTTTCGCAGCCAATTTCGTTTAATCCGGGTGAGGAAAGGACAGTAACACTCGAATTTAACGATGACGCCCGAGGATCCATGATCGGTATAACATTTATAGATAATAAAAATCGAAGAACGCTGTACATTACGGGCGTTCCCGGTCCGGGCGGAGGCCCCGGTCGGGGCGGAGGCAACTGAAAGCTAGCAAGAGAGATCGATAATATATTTTTTGTGTGATAGCCAACCTCAACTCCGTTAGTAGCCTTAGGAAACTGCTGGATGCATCAGTTGAATTACGGCACCCCCTGTGAAGTAATTCGCTCATTGAACCTCTCGTCACCAGTGGTCTTTTCTTCCACAATCGACGTAACCCGCATCGACAAAGCCATATGCCCACCTCATGAACAATCGC
>CAZNOA010000116.1:0-4994 GCA_964574565.1 uncultured Halobellus sp.
CCTTGTGACCGGGGCGCACACGGATCGCGCATGGACGAGAACGGTGCCGACGCCGCAGGCGCTGCCGACACCGCAGACGACGTCGACGCCAACGCCGCCGACCGCGCCGACGCCGCCACGGACCCGCTCGCTGACGAGGAACTGTACCGCGTCCTCGGTCCGGGCGGGCACCCCCTCCCGGACGCGACCGTCCCTGACCTCTCGGACGAGCGGTTCCGCGCCATCTACCGCGACCTCGTGACGACCCGCCGGTTCGACGAGCGCGCGGTCAGCCTCCAGCGACAGGGTCGAATCGGCACGTACGCGCCGTGTGCGGGCCAAGAGGGGTCGGCGGTCGGCTCGACGCACGCGCTCGCCGACCGGGACCTGATCAGCTATCAGTACCGCGAGCACGGGGCGATCGTCGCTCGCGACCTCCTCTCCGAGTACCTCCCCTACTGGATGGGTCACGAGTCGGGAACGGCGGCGATCGCGGACGGCAACGTCTTCCCGTTGAACATCGGCATCGCGGCCCACCTTCCACACGCCGTCGGCGCGGCGTGGGCGTTCGACTACCGGGACGAGGACCGGGTCGTCGCCGTCCACTTCGGCGACGGCGCGACCAGCGAGGGGGACTTCCACGAGGCGATGAACTTCGCCGGCGTGTTCGACACCCCGACGATCTTCTGTTGTCACAACAACGGCTGGGCGATCTCGATCCCCGAGTCGCGCCAGACCGCGAGCGCGACGTTCGCCGACAAGGCGACCGCCTACGGCTTCGAGGGAATCCGCGTCGACGGCATGGACCCGCTCGCGAGCTACGCGGTCGTGCGGGAGGCGGCCGACCGGGCGCGGTCGACCGCGGACGGTGCCGACGCGGAGGGACCCACCCGTCCGGTGCTCATCGAATTCCTGGAGTACCGGTTCGGCGCGCACACGACCGCCGACGACCCGAGCGCCTACCGCGACCCGGACGACGTCGACCCGTGGAAGTCGCTCGACCCGATCGACCGCATGGAGACGTTCCTCCGAGAGACGGGTCGGATCGACGACGAGGGCGTCGCGGCGATCCGCGACCGGGCCGACGACGTCGTCGCCGAGGCGATCGACGTCGCGGAGTCCGTCGAGGCGGACCCCGCCGACATGTTCGACCATGCCTACGCCGACCTCCCGCCCGAGATGCGTCGCCAACGCGAGGAGTTGCTCTGGGCAGTCGACGAACACGGCGAGGGGTCGTTCCTGCGGGAGGAGTAGCGGTCGCCGACCGCTGACGCCTATACGTAGTCGCCGGCCGTCGCCGCGGCCCGCCGCCCGCTCGCTAACGCGCCCTGGATCGCGGACCACTCGGTGTAGTCGCCGGCGAGGACGACCGGGCCGTCTGGGTCGTCGCGCTCCGGAAGCCCCTCACGGAACCCGGGAGGCTGCGCAAACTGCGCGAACGGGATCCGGTGGACGGCGACCGTCTCCAATCCCTCGAAGCCGCGCTCGGGGAACCACGCGGTCAGCGCGTCGCGCACGTCGTCGCGGAGGTCTGCGTCGTCTCGCTCCACGGCCGCCTCGCCGAGGAACGTCGCCGCGAGCAGCGCCCTCCCTTCGGGCGCGTACTCCGGTGCGACCTCAGACATCGGGACCACGGCGTTCGGTGAGTCGTCCGCGGCGTTGAGCAGGATCCGCCTGCCCGTCTCGAAGTCGAGCCCCTCGGGGAGCGTGTACCACCCCGTCACGTTCGGGACGGCGTCGGTCGGGATGGAGTCGACGCCGGTCAGTCGGCGCGCCTCCGGCGGCGACGCCGCGACGACGACGGCGCCGGTCTCGCGGGTCGAGCCGTCGGCGAGCTCGACGGTGGCGCCGTCGGCGTCGCCGGCCCCCGTTCGGAAGGGGATACGGCCCTGTCCGGCGATTCGCACCGACTCGACGGCCTCGCCGGTCTGGATGTCGACCCCGGCCTCGCGGGCGCGTCGTTCGAGCGCCTCGGGGAGCGCGCGCATCCCCCTCGCCGGAACGCCGATCGCGCCGCGGCCCATCGCGCGGAACGTGTACTCGAAGGGACCTTTCGAGGTCGAGAGCGTCCGGTCGAGCGTGATCCCGCCGTAAAACGGCTCGACGAAGTGCTCGACGTACGCCTCGCCGAAGCCCCAGCCGCGGAGGTACTCGCGGATAGAGGCGTCGGGCCCGGCGAAGAACGCCTCGTCGGCGCCGTCGCGCTCGGCTCGCTTCGCGAGGTCGTACCGGAGCGCGAGGGTACGTAGCTTGTCGGAAAAAGAGATCTCAGTGTTGAGCGCCGACTCGACGGCTCTCCGCGGATCCCGGAAGGGGTCCGACAACACCGACCGGGAGCCGGGCCGGCAGATCGTCGCCCCGGGAGCGAACGTCCGGAGGTCGAGCGCGTCGACGACGCTGGCGGGACCACCGTCGTCCTCGACGCCCAGCTCCCGCCTCACCGCCGGATAGCTCGTGAACAGCACCTGGAACCCCCGATCGAGGGTGAACCCGTCGACCGTCTCGGTCCGCACGCGCCCACCGACGTCGGGCCGTCGTTCGAAAAGCGTCACGTCCGCGCCCGCCTCGGCGAGCCGAGCCGCCGCGACGAGCCCCGCGAGCCCGCCGCCGACGACGGTGGCGTCTCCGTCCATGGCAGAGGTATCGGGTCCGACGCTTATAAGCGGAGGCGGGTCGCGCGGCTCGTCGCTGCGGCGCCGGCCTCGGCGCTCGATCGGTCGGCTTACCGAGTGCGAAGCGATTAGTCGCCGCCGCCGCAAGGGCCGGTATGGAGACGACGGAGACCACGGAGGCGTTTCGCGGGCTGAAGAGTCGGGCATCGGAGCGAGTCCACGAGACCGCGGACCCGACGACGGTTCAGGCCGACGAGCAGGCGCGCGGGCTCGATCCCGTCTACGACTACGACGCGGTCGACCCCGAGACGCTGTTCGATCGGTCGCGTGCGGGTCCGCACGCCGGTCGGGGTCACTGGCGGTTCGACGCGCTGCTCCCCTTCACGGGCGCGTCGGCGGTCTCGGCGGGCGAGGGTGGGACGCCGCTCGTCCCGACCGACCGGCTCGCAGACGAGCTCGGCGTCGAGTCGGTGTACGTCAAAGACGAGGGCCGCAACCCGACGGGGACGGTGCTCGACCGCGGGCTCTCCGTCGCGCTCACCGCGGTCGCGGGGCGGGCCGCCGCCGGCGACGACGTCGAGCCGCTCGCCTGCGCGAGCCCCGGCAACGCGGGGCAGTCGATGGCGGCGTACGCCGGGCGCGCGGACCTCCGCTCGTACGCGTTCGTCCCCTCGCGCTGTGCGTTCTCGAACAAGGCGATGACGAACGTCCACGGCGGGGACATGCGCGTGGTCGGCGGCCGGCTCCCGGACGCGGTCGCCGCGGTCGACGAGCAGCTGGAGACGGCGTACACGAATCTCAACGAGTTCGCGACGCCGTACCGCCACGACGGGGTCAAGACGCTCGCGTTCGAGCTCGTCGCCGACCTCGGCGCGGCCCCGGACGTCGTCGTCGTCCCGACGGGCTCGGGCGAGGTCCTCGCCGGCGTTCACAAGGGATTCCGCGAACTCGCGCGCGTCGACGCGATCGACTCGGTCCCGAGGCTCGTCGCGGCGCAGGCGGCGGGCTGCGCGCCGATCGCCGCGGCCGTCGAACGCGATCTCGACGAGCCCGAGCCGTGGTCGACGCCCGACACGATCTGCGGAGAGTTGGAGGTCGCCGGCCCGGCGGGCGGCGCGGCCGCGATCGAGGCGGTCACGGAGAGCGGCGGCACCGCGGTGAGCGTCGAGGACGAGGACATCCTCGCGAGCGCCGTCGCGGTCGCACAGAACGAGGTGATGGAGATGGGCGTCACCGGCGGCGCCGCGCCCGCCGGCGCGTGGGCGCTCGCCGAGGAGGGGTTCTTCGCGGGCGACGAGACGGTCGTCCTCGTCAACAGCGACGCCGGGCTCAAGACGCCGGACGTGCTGCGGAGCCACCTGATGGGGCAGGGTATTTAATCAGCATAAACCCGCAACCTGAATCTCCGCTTCGGGAATTCTGGCTCTTCGGACCGGAGGATATCCCGAATGCCGCGGCCTGAGACGGTGACATGCATCTAAAACATAAAAGGACAATAAAATATGCGTGAAGTAACATCTGCGGGCCGAAATGTATATGTGGCAATAAGATCCGTGCATACACGTACCAGAGTAACATGGGCGAGTACACCGCCGCTGAGATCGACCGTAAAATCGCGTTGTTAGCCGAGTCAGAGCGACGGGAAATCGTTCGTATTCTGCAGGAGAGCGAGGCGGGTCACGTTCAGGTTCGTGAGATCATTACCCACCTCCAGGAGTCGGATCCGACGCAAAACGAGGACGACCGGATTGCGATAGCGGTCCACCACAACCACCTTCCGAAGCTCGACGAGACCGACGTGGTCGATTTCGATTCCGGTTCCGAGACGGTTCGATACAACGACGACGAACTCGTCGAGACGCTGCTCGAATCCATCTCAGAGATACGGACGTCTACCTATTGAATCGCCGACAGCGTCCGTCCCTTCAGTATCTCTTCAGGGACGGATACGCGCCTCGTCTCCTCAGGGGCGGACACGCACGCCGCTCTCCGGACCCAGTTCTCGCGCCGATCACCGAGGTTCGGAGCGGGCCGTTCGCGTCGACTCCGGGACTCGCCGTCCCGGCCGACTCTACTCGCGCCGCGCGAGCAAGCCGGCCGCGAGCGTGGCGATCAGCGCGGCGACCACGCCGAATCCGGGCGCTTCAGCGGCAGTATCGCTGTCGGCGGTCGCTTCGTCGTCAGCGTCGTCGGCTTCGTCAGCGTCGTCGGCTTCGTCAGCGTCGTCGGCCGCGTCCTCAGTCGCCTGTAGCTCCTCCACCGCGGTCGCAAGCGTGTCGGTCGCCTCGATCACGCTGCGCGGCGCGGGCTGGTTGAGGTAGTGGACCGGGATCACGACGTAGTTGCGATCGATCCCCGCCGTCGTGCTGGCGTACGGCTCCTCGTCGAGGATCGCCGCCTCCT
>CAZNOA010000117.1:0-4989 GCA_964574565.1 uncultured Halobellus sp.
GGCTCCTCTCCGGTGCCGTCATCGACAAGGACCCCGTCCACGACGACATGCCGACGGACTTCGAGGACGCGAAGGTCCTCCTCCTCAACGACCCGATCGAGGTCGAAGAGGCCGACGTCGACACCGCCGTCAACGTCGAGTCCCCGGACCAGCTCCAGAAGTTCCTCGATAAGGAAGAAGCGGAGCTGCGCGAGAAGGTCGACACGATCGTCGAGAGCGGCGCGGACGTCGTCTTCTGTCAGAAGGGGATCGACGACCTCGCCCAGCACTACCTCGCCAAAGAGGGGATCTTAGCGGTCCGCCGCACGAAGAAGTCGGACCTCGCGTTCCTCAAGAACGTCCTCGGCGCGCCGATCGTCTCCGACCTCGACTCGCTGACCGCGGACGACCTCGCGGTCGGCTCGGTCACCCGCGACACCGAAGAGGACCTGTTCTACGTCGAGGGCGAGGACGCTCACGGCGTCACCCTCCTCCTGTACGGCACCACCGAGCACGTCGTCGACGAGCTCGAACGCGGCATCAACGACGCGATCGACGTGGTCGCGACGACCGTCTCCGACGGTCGGACGCTCCCCGGCGGCGGCGCCATCGAGGTCGAGCTGGCTCGTCGGCTCCGCGACTACGCCGACTCCGTCTCCGGCCGCGAGCAGCTCGCCGTCGAGGCGTTCGCCGACTCGCTCGAGCTGATCCCGCGCGTGCTCGCGGAGAACGCCGGGCTCGACTCCATCGACCTGCTCGTCGATCTCCGCGCCGCCCACGAGCGCGGCGAGACCGACGCCGGGCTCGACGTCTTCGCCGGCGAGGTCGTCAACACGACCGAGGCCGGCGTCGTCGAGACGGCTCACGCGAAAGAGCAGGCGATCGCCTCCGCCGCGGAGGCCGCCAACCTCGTGTTGAAAATCGACGACATCATCTCGGCTGGCGACCTCTCGACCGCCGGCGACGGCGACGAGGGCGGTGCGCCCGGCGGCGGCATGGGCGGCATGGGCGGCATGGGCGGCGCGATGTAGATTTCGGAACGAACCCGCCCCACCCCGACCGACTCTCCGTCACGGGCTGTCGTCTGACCGCATCCCGCTCCGATTCCCCCGGTTTTATGCTCATCGTCGCGAGCGCCGGCTCCGTCCGTGCGTCGCGGTCGGCGATCGGACGCCGTATCGAGCGCACCGACAGCAGCGACCGCGTCGACAGCATCGGTTGCGTCCACCGCGTTCGGCACGTCCGACGGGTCCACCGCGTCCGGCGGCGGTTCGTAAGGGATTAAGTCGTGTCCGGCAAACTTCGCGGCATGCAGACCCTACTTTTGAACGACGACGACGTCGACGAGAACGCTCACATGGACCGCGTCATCGACGCGGTCCGCGGCGCGTTCACCGCCTACGAGCGCGGCAACGCGAAGATGCCCGCGAAGTCGTACATCGATCTGCCCGAGTACAACGGCGACTTCCGATCGATGCCCGCCTACCTCGACGTGCGCGGCGAAGACACCGCCGAGGAGGCCGGCTGGGACGCCGCCGGGATCAAGTGGGTCAACGTCCACACCGACAACCCGACCGACCACGACCTCCCGACCGTGATGGGGACGATGATCTACTCCGACCCCGAGACCGCCTTCCCGCTGGCGATCCTCGACGGAACGACGATCACGATGAAACGCACCGGCGCGGCCGCCGCCGTCGCCACCGACCACCTCGCAGTTCCGGACGCGACCACTCTCGGGATCGTCGGCGCGGGCGTCCAGTCGTACACGCAGCTGGAGGCGATCGCCGAGGTGCGCGACATCGAGGAAGTCGTCGTCAGCGACCTCGACGAGGAGCGCGTCGCCGACTTCATCGACGCCTTCGAGGGCCGATTCGACGTGCGGGCGGGCTCGATCGCCGAGGCCGGCCACTGCGATATCCTGTCGACCGTCACCCCCGTCGAGGAGCCGATCGTCGGTCCCGACGACGTCGGCGAACACACCCATATCAACGCGATGGGCGCGGACGCGGCGGGCAAACACGAGCTCGCCGACGAGCTCCTGCTCGACGCCACCATCGTCATCGACGACCACGAGCAGTGTACCCACTCCGGCGAGATCAACGTCCCGTACGCCGCGGGCACGCTCACCGACGCCGACATCTACGGCGAGATCGGCGAGATCGTCGTCGGGAACCGCGCCGGTCGGGCCGGGGTCGCCGACCGGGACGGAATCGGCGGTCCGGCTATCGCCGCCGACAGCGACGAGGGCGGGGTCACCGGCGTCACCGTCTTCGACTCGACCGGCCTCGCGATTCAGGACGTCGCGGCCGCCCGCGTCGTCTACGAGCAGGCCGCCGCCAACGACAACGGTTACCCGTTCGACCTGCTCGGGCTGGCGGAGTAAGGAGACGACCGCACCCGTCCGACAGCTTTTGTTTTCGCCGCCCGTACGCCCTCCGTGCAACTCGTTACCGTCGCGGCGCTCGCGGAGAATCGAACGATCGGCGTCGACGGGGAGGTCCCGTGGTCCCACATCGAGGCGGACGTCCGGCAGTACCGCGAGCGCGTCGCGGGCTCGCCGGTCGTCCTCGGTCGCCGAACCTTCGACTCGATGCGCGACGACCTCCCCGGCGCTCGCCAGATCGTCGTGAGCCGGAGCGTCGACGCGGTCGATGTGCCGACCGCGGTCGTCGTCGACGGCGTCGACGCCGCGCTCGAATCGGCCCGCGAGATCATCGACACGGGAGCGTTTCCGGACGACACCGTCTACGTCCTGGGCGGCGGCGCGATCTACGAGCTCTTTCAGCCGCACGTCGACCGAATGGCGCTCAGCCACGTCGACGGCGCGTACGACGGCGACACGCACTTCCCCGCGTGGGACGACGACGAGTGGACGGTCGCCGAAGCGACCGCGTACGACCGGTTCACGCTCCGCGAGTGGGTGCGTCGCGTAGACGGGTCGTAAGCGGCGGGCCGCTATCCGGATCCGCTGTCGTCGCCGGCGGTCAGCCGTCGTTTTCGGCGGGCTCGATCGCCGAGAGCCGCCACTTGAGCAGGAGTCCGATCGCGAGCACCGTCACCGCGGTGACGACCCCGGAGACGAGCGCGCCGCGGGCGTCGGTCGCCCCGGTCGCGAACGCGCTGACGGACGCGCCGCCACCCGAGAGCGCGGCCGCGCCCGCCAGTCCGCCGAAGCCGATACAACAGAGGCTCACGAGGCCGACGAGCGACAGCGAGCCGAGGATTCCGTCGTCGCTCATTGCCTTTTATACCCGTTACGGGCGCTCCTCGGCGTCGTCTGCCGCCCCGCCGTCGACGTCGGCATCGTCGTCGACGCGCTCCGCGAACCCGAACCGCGGCTTGACGTCGGTGACGACGACCGACACCGTCTCGCCGACCGCGGCCTCGGGGACGAACAGCGAGTACCCCTCGACGTAGGCGATCCCGTCGCCCTCGTCGCCGCGCTCCTCGACGGTCACCTCGATCCGATCGCCCGCCTCGACCGGGGCCGTGTTCAGCCCCTTCGCGACGAGGTACACCTCCGAGGAGGAGTCGCGGGAGGCGGGCGGCGAGACGGTCCGGAGGTACTGGAACTCGGCGCGGACCTCCTCGCGGAAGGCGTCGAGGTCCTCGCCTTGGAAGACCTTCACGACGAAGTCGCCGCCGGGTGCAAGCAGCTCCTCGGCGACGTCGAACGCCTGCCGCGCGAGGTGTACCGATCGGGCGTGATCGAGCGAGTACTCGCCGGTCATGTTCGGCGCCATGTCGGAGATCACGACGTCCGCGCCGCGCTCGCCGACGGCCTCGCGCAGGTAGTGGCGGGTGCGCTCCTCGGTCATGTCGCCCCGAATCGTCTCCACGTCGTGCTCCGCGAACTCGTCGATGCGCTGGAGGTCGACGCCGACGACGGTGCCCGACTCGCCGACCGCCTCGGCGGCGACCTGCAGCCAGCCGCCCGGGGCGGCCCCCAAATCGACGACGGTGTCGCCGGGCTCGAAGAGGTCGGCCTCCTCGTCGAGCTGTTTCAGCTTGTACGAGGCGCGGCTCCGGTACCCCTGCTGTTTCGACCGGTTGTAGTACTCGTCTTTTCCACTCATTGCCACGTCGTAGACCGTCCGGCCGTTTATCCGCGTCGTTCGGGCCTCGCGTGCTGTCGGCCGTCGCGGGGCTCAGACCGCACGGCGTCCGGACAGCCGGTCCGGGCCGGCAGCGTCGTCGGTATCGAAGTCGTCGCCGTCGCGGTCGTCGGTATCGAAGTCGTCGACAGCGAGGTCTCCGCCAACCGTGAATCCGAGATCGGCGTAAAACTCCTTCAGCCGCGGCTCGAACGTCGCGGTGACGACGTCGACGTCGCCGTCACCCTCCGCCCGTCGCACCGCTTCACCGACGAGCGCGGAGCCGATACCCTGCCCGCGGCGCGACCGCCGCACCGCCACGGCGTCGACGTGGAGGCGACCGGGTTCGGGACGGACCGCGACGAGCGAGCCGACGACTGCACCGGTCCGAGAGAACCGGGCGACGGGGGCCCTGTTCGCCTCGATCGCGGCGTCGACGACGGCCGGATCGGTCTCGAGCATCGCCGCGTCGAGCACGCGGAGGACGTCAAGGCGGTCGTCGGGCGTTGCGGGTTCGATCGCGACTCCCGCCGGACTCGCCGTCGTCGCGGGGCTCATCTCGACCCGCCCTTTATGAGCCTGAGCAGCCGGACCTCGTCGGCGTCGACGACGCGGTCACCGGGCACGGGCGAGCCGTCCACCAAAACGGAGGCCTCTTGCGGGTGATAGCCGGCGGCGCGGATCAGGTCGTCGTACGTCGCACCGTCCGCGAGGCTGTGCGTTTCCGTCCCCTCGCCGACGACCTCGACGGTCACGTTCATCGCGGGGTCACCACCGATCGGTCCGGCGAGTCACCCGTCCAGCTCCTCGCGGAGCAGCCCGTTCACTTGGCCGGGGTCGGCGCTGCCGCCGGTCGCTTGCATCACCTGCCCGACGAGGAAGTTGATCGCGCCCTCGTCGCCGTCGTGGTAGT
>CAZNOA010000118.1:0-4931 GCA_964574565.1 uncultured Halobellus sp.
AAGCCGTCGAACCAGAACAGCACCGTCTCGAAGGGGCCCGTCCCCTCGACGACCAAGGCGGCGACGTACGCGATGTACGTCAGGATGATCGCGAATAAAAAGGGGTTCGGCATCCAGTTTTCGATGACGTCTGCGAGTCTGTCTCCCATTCGTTCTATCAGATTCCCGTTCGCTGCTGTCGTGGACATCGTCCACAGAATCTTCACTATTTATAATAGTTGTTTTGGATGTTTCAGAAACAGGAACACAAACAGATCCGCTCAGGCTCCCGATCGGTCACAATAACGATAATCGAGTTGACAATGTTACGGCGGAACCGGTAGCTTCGAGGCGAATTCGCGGCGTCGGGTTCGAACGTCGCGAGTCGGGAGCAGTGAATGTCTCCCTGTATCACTCGCTGCGTGCCCTGGGAGAGTTCAAATCCCGCTCGTTGCATTACCGCGCTGCGAGCAGGACCACGCGGGGAAACGAGACGAAGTAACTGAGTCGAGTGGACTCGCGGGGATTTGAACCCCGGGCCTTCCCCGTGCCAGGGGGATGATCTACCACTGATCTACGAGCCCTCGTACGCAATTCCAGTTTTCGCCGTGTTTCTCTTAAGGGCTTCGACTCGGGCGGTCCTACGCCATCGTCACCCACGATCGAACTCCGAGCCGGTACACCGAGAGACGCCGATTCCGAGTCGCATCGAGACGTCGGTGGACAGCTATCGCCGGGTGCGTGCCCCGAACACGACGAGCACGAGCGCTGTCACCGCCGCGACGGGCCCGAGGGTCGCATCCGCGTCGAGTTCTTCGTCTGGGTCACTCCCGTCGCTGATGGCGCCGTCGTCTCCGGTTTCGTCGTCGCTGTCGGTCGCGTCGGTTTCGACCTGGTCTCCGGTTTCGTCGTCGCTGTCCGCCGTCTCGACGCCGTCCTCGTCCTCGGCGTCTTCGTCCCCGGTGGTGGTCCCGTCGCCGTTGGAGGCGTCGGTTGCGCTCTCGTCCGCATCCTCGTCTTCCCGTTCCGTCTCCGCCCCGACCGTCTCCTCCCCGTCGTGTTCGTCAGCATCGACGCCGTCGTCGGCATCGGCCGCGTCGCTCTCATCGGCGTCCGTTCCACCGTTCCCCCCGTCGTCGGACACTTCGACGGTCACGTCAGCGTCGGCCTCGTTGCCGGCGACGTCGGTGGCCGTGGCCGTGACCGCGTAGCTCCCGCTCGCGTCGTAGGCGTGCGTGACCGACGCGCCGCTCGCGACTGTCTCGTCGCCCAGCCCCCACGCGACGTCGACACCGAGACCGTCGGCGGCCGCTTCGAGGGAGACCTCCTCGTCGACGTCGGCCGTCGCCGTGGCTGCGGTGATCTCGACGCTCGGACCGTTGAAGGAGAACGTGACCTCCCGGACGTCACCCGACTCCCACGCGACAGTCTCTTCCGCGATGGCTTCTGACCCGTCCTCGGCGGTCGCGACGAACCGCACTTCGCCCTCGCCGGGCGACGGGACGCGAAGCTTCTCGTCGAACGCCCCGGGGCCGCCGAACGAGCCGTCGGCGTCGACCGCGAGCGCGTCGACGGACGTCCACTCGCCGTCGATCACGACCTCCGCTCGGATGTCGATCCCCTCGGGAAGTGGTTCGCCGTCGATTTCCGCCGTCCCGTAGTACGCCGCCGGTACATCGGAGGGTCCGTCGCCGTCGGTCGAGAGAGCCGCGTCGGTCGCGGCGGCTCCACCGATCGGGCCTGCGGCCGCCGGGACCGCAAGAAAGAGCGTGGCGGCCCCGAAGACCGCGATTACGACCGACACTGTCGTCCAAACACGGGTACGGTGTGTGGGTCGCACGGTCACTCACCCCGTTTCCGGAGGACTCGCCGTGCGTACTCGGTCGCCGTCTGCCCCTCGAAGAACTCGGCTTTGATCTCCCCGGCGTCCTCGGCGAAGGTCCAGATGCCGTCGAACGGGCCAATATCGCCCGTCGGCTCCGTGCCCGGTAGTGTCGGCTGGGCCTGCAGGGTAACCTCGTCGCGGAGCACGCCCGGTGGCGCCGTGTCGAGGTCGGCCGCGGAGCCGGCCGCGCGACCGAACGAAACGAGATTCCACCCCGGTTGGACCGGTACCGTCTCGGGCTTGTCGACCGCGTCGTCTGGGCCCGTGTCGATCTCGACGATCATCGCCTCGTCGATCGGTTCGTCGCCCGCCGTCAACGCGATCACCTCGCCCGCTCGGGGCCTGTAGTCGCGGTCGGCGAGCGGTTCGAACCGCGCCGATTCGACGTCGTACCGGTAAACGGCCCCGTTCTCGATGAACGCCTCCGAGAGCAGCCGTCCGATCGAACGGGCCGAGGGGGCCGGAAACCCGATCACCGCAGGCTCGTCCGCCTCAATTTCCACGTACGAGCCGTAATCTGTGACCCCGTCACGACCGTCAAGCTCCGACGGCGGGACCGTAAGCAGCGGCTCGTAGCAGACGTTCCCGGTCACCACGACGTCCGTCCCGTCCTCACCGAAGTAGTTCAGCGGAGTCGAGACTGACTCTTCGCGACTGCTGTGGATCGCACCGGAGCCGTTGTTCGACAAATCGTTGAACCGTGCGTCGAAGCCGGTTTCGAACTCCCACTCCGCGGACAGCGTTATCCCGTACTGCTCGTTGTCCGTGATGGTGTTATTTCGGAGGATCGCCGAGTAGTTCCGTTCTGGCTCCGCGACGTACCCATCCCGATTTCCTGTTATCACGCACCCCTCGATGGCGAGCGGATCGTTGCCATGCTCAATCCCCGGGCCGTCGTTGTCTTGGATTCGGCAATTCCGGATCGGGATTGGATCGCCGTCGTGGGTGGCATCAGAATACCGGATTTCGACGCCCCCACCGTCGTTCCCGCGGAGTTCCGTGTCGACTAATCGCGACTCGCCTTGGAGAGGAAACGACATTCCCCCACCGTTTCCGACGATCTCACACCCTTCGACCACGCACTGGGCGCTGCTTCCGGCGCCAAGTCCCCCGCGGTTGTCCTCGAAAACGGAGTCGTATACGGCGAAGTCGGCGTAGTCGCTCGATACGACGCTGGCCCCACAGTTGCGAACGGTCACGTCACGGATCGTCACGTTTTGGGCTTCGAGCTCCACGCTGATTCCTCTCGAACGCTCCGACTGGCTCTCGGTTCCGCGGATCACGTGTCCGTTACCGTCGAGAGTTACGTCCCGTCTCTCGATAATGATACCCGCCCTACCGTCCACGTGGATGTCGTCAGCGAGCTCGTACGCTCCCGGCTCTTCGATAACCGTCGGCTCCTGGATGCGTGTTACCTCCGCGCGAGCCGATCTGGAAACGATCGGGAATCCGAACACGGCGCCGACCACGCCGGCCCCGAGAGTGGCCAGCGCCTTGCGCCGCGGCGATCCGCCGCGGTCGTGCGCGGTGTCGTCGGTTTGCGGGGTGTCACTACCCGTTTCGCCATCGACCGTCCCGCCGTTGTCGGTCCGTTCCCTTTCGCGCTGTTCCCCGTCGTTCGGCACCGGAGCACCGGCTCTCGGACCCCGCGTTTCGCGGACCATGAAACCCGGATTATGAGTGGCGACTTCGTTATGAGTTCAGTAGTAACTCTTCGGCGGCCGTAATACTCGATAACGCCGGCTTATCTCGATGACCACGAGGAGGGGTAATCGGGTCGGCTAGGGGGGATAGGCACACTACTTGCGGACCGAGCTCTCGTCGTGGGGGATTACGGCAGACGGGAACGACGGTGGCACCCTATATCCGCTCGGAGTCGACGTACACGTCGAGGTCGACGTCGCGCGTCGAGTTCTCGAGGTCTCGGACCGCTCGCTCGACGACCCGCTCCGCCTCCGTCCTGATGAGCGGAATCGCCTTCTTCAACACCCAGTCGAAGGAGACGAGCCGCGGGAGGTCGAGCGCGTCCGAACTGGCCGAGCCCGGGTCGAACTCGACTTCGAGCGCGACCTCGCAGCTCGGCCCGGCGTCGGTAGCGTCACCGGCTGCACCGCCGTCGCTCTCCGACGGGGTCACCCGCCAACAGCCGCCGGCGTCGATGTCCTTCGTTATCTCCCAGTCGATCCGCTCCGGCGGGTCGACGCCGGTCACCCGAGAGTGCGCCGTATACGTGACCTTCCACCACGCGAACGTGAGCGCGTAGCGGGTTCCCGGCCCCCCGTCACCTTGGATCGTCCGCACCTCGCGGAGGTACTCCGAGTAGTTCGCGTACCGCGGGAAGTCGAGCAGGAACGCGTAGACGTCCTCCGGATCGGCGTACACCTCCGTGCTCACGACAAGTTCGTCCACGGAGAGACGTTCGTCCGGCGCGTAATAAGCGGTCCGGCGGCGCTTCCGGCGGTCAGACTGACTGACTACGCCGAACCGGTTGAACCGGCCGAATCGACTGTGCCGGCCGAGCCGGCTGAACCGGCCGAATCGGCTGCACCGGCCGAGCCGGCTGAACCGGTCGAACCGGCTGGAGCCGTCGGATACATCCGGCTCCGGCCGGTTCGATACGGCATGGCCGACGACGACCGCAACGCCTTCGAAGTGTACCGCGATCGGGTCGATCGACCCCTCTGGCGACTGTTTCGCGAGTACGGCGCCGCCGAAGCGCACTGGCTCGTGATCGGGATGGCCGCGAACGTCGTCGCCCGAGTCGCCGGCCTCCTCCCGCCGGTCGTCCTCGGCGTCGCCATCGATGCCGTCTTCACCGGTGACGGCCCGTACACGCTCCCTATCGTTCCCGACGCGTGGCTGCCGACGACGGAAGCCGCGCAGTTCCAGCTCTCGGTCGTCCTCATCGTCGGTGCGTTCGTCGTCACCGGCGTCTTCACGTGGATCTACGGTATCGCCGCGAACAACTTCGCACACCGGGTGATGCACGCGGTCCGGACCGACTCCTTCGATCGGATGCAGCGGCTCGACATGACCTTCTTCGACGACAAGCAGACGGGTGAGGTGA
>CAZNOA010000119.1:0-4926 GCA_964574565.1 uncultured Halobellus sp.
CGTACTCGGTGAACGCGATGAGCCCGAGGATGACGTACCCCATCGACGAGACGGAGGAGTAGGCGACGATGCGCTTGAGATCCTTCTGTGCGAGCGCCAGCATCGCGCCGTAGATGACGCTGATGACAGCGATCGCGGCGATCGGGACCGCGAGCGCAGACGCCTGATCGGGTAACATCGTGAAGTTGAACCGGAGCAGCGCGTACGTCCCCATCTTCAGGAGAACGCCGGCCAGCAGCACCGACACGGGCGTCGGTGCCTCGACGTGTGCGTCGGGGAGCCACGTGTGGAACGGGACGATCGGAACCTTCACCGCGAACCCGAGGAACATCGCGAGGAACGCGCCCAGCGCGACCGTTCCGGGCGCGATGCCGAACCACGTCCCGAGCTCGCCCGCCGCGAGCGCCTGCGTGATCTCCGGCAGTCCGAACGAGCTCACGGAGTCGCCGAGCGCGAACACGAGCGACATGAAGCCGATGAACATCAGCAGCGACGCCGCGTTCGTGTACACGAAGAACTTGATCGCGGCGTATTTCCGGCGGGGACCGCCCCAGACCCCGATGAGGAAGTACATCGGAACGAGGACGGCCTCCCAGAAGATGAACCACAGGAAGAAGTCGAGCGCGGTGAACACGCCGAGGAGGTTCGCCTGCATGAACAGCATGAGCCCGTAAAACTGGCTCTGCCGGCTGTCGATGGGCGTCCACGCGCTGACGATCGCCAGCGGGACGAGGAACGTCGTGAGCACGACCAGCGGGAGGCTGATCCCGTCGAGGCCGACGAACCACGAGACCGAGCGCCCGCCGACTTCCAGCCACTCGATCCGCGTCTCGAAGGCGATCGTCCCGCCCGTGAGGGCGTTCCCGACCGCGTCGAACTGCGACCACAGGTAGAGGCTCCCGGCGAACGGGACCAGACTCAGCGCGAAGGCGAGCTTTCCGGCCCACTTGTTCGGGGCGAGAAGCACGAGCAGCGCGCTCGCGAACGTGAACGCGATGAGCGCTTCGAGTATCACAGGAACCACCCCCCGGTGACGCCGAGCGTGAGAATCAGCGCGACCAGCCCCAAGGTGAGCAGGAGCGCGTACTGCGAGACGAGCCCGGTCTGGATCTTCCGGACGCGGCCGCCACCGAAGAGGCTCACCGAGGAGACGCCGTTGACGACGCCGTCGATGATCCCCTGATCGAAGGTGTCGGCGCCGCCGGCGGCGTCTTCAGTTCGATACGCGAGCCATACCTGCAGTTCGTCGAGATAGTAGTTGTTGTACAGCACGTCTTTGAGTCCGCCGAGCTTCGCCGTGTGTTCCGTCGGCGACGCCACGTTGTAGAGCTTCCACGCGACGAGCAAGCCGGCGACGGCGAGCCCGAGGCTCAGCCCGGCCGCGACCAGCAGCGTCGCGACCTCGCCGACGCCGAGGAACGCCGCCTCGTGGCCGTGCGTGGCGAGCAGGTCGTTGTACGCGGAGTAGCTCACGCCGTCGATGCCGCCGAAGTCGTTGTCGAGCCACCGGGTGAGCAGGTCGATTCCCTCGATCCCGAGCAGCTTCTGAACCGGCACCATGTTGACGAGGCCGGCGACGACCGCGAGCGAGCCCAGCACGGTGAGCGGTCCTTTCACGTTCCAGCGAACGGGTTCGGGGTCGCGAGCCAAGTCGGTCCGCGGCTCGCCGTGGAACGTCAAGAACACCATCCGGAAGGTGTAGAAGGCGGTGACAGGCACCGCGAGCAGCCCCATCACCCACCCGCCGAGCAGCAGCGGGTCGTTGAGACCGTGGATGAACGCCTCGTAGAGGATCTCGTCTTTCGACCAGAAGCCGGCGAACGGGAAGATCCCCGCCAGGGCGAGCGACCCGGCGAGGAACGTCCAGTAGGTGACGGGCATCCGGTATTTTAGTCCGCCCATGTCCCACATGTTCTCGTTGTGGTGCATCGCGATGATCACCGCGCCGGCACCGAGGAACAGCAGCGCCTTGAAGAAGGCGTGAGTCATCAGGTGGAAGGTCGCGGCGACGTACGAGCCCGCCCCGAGCGCGAGCATCATGTAGCCGTACTGCGAGATGGTGGAGTACGCGAGCACCTGTTTCAGCTCGTCTTTGACGACGCCCATCGTCGCCGCGAACAGCGCCGTGAAGCCGCCGACGAACGCGATCACGGCGAGCGTCGTCGGGGTCAGCGCGTAGAAGCCGAACATCCGAGCGACGAGGTAGACGCCGGCCGCGACCATCGTCGCGGCGTGGATGAGCGCGGAGACGGGCGTCGGGCCCTCCATCGCGTCGGGAAGCCACGTGTGGAGCGGGAACTGCGCGGACTTCCCGACGACGCCGCCGAGCACGAGCAGGCCGACGATCGTGAGCCAGGTCTGCAGCTCGAGTCCGCCGGGGATCCACGCGACCGAGCCGGAGCCGTTGAGCGCGGCGTCCGCGAGCGCGGGGAACGATCCCTCACCGGCGAACTGCGCGGTGCCGAACGTCGCGAACACCGCGACGACGCCGACGAGGAAGAAGTAGTCACCGAAGCGGGTGACCAAGAACGCCTTCTTCGCCGCCGACGGCGGCCCGGGCTCGCGGAAGTGGAACCCGATCAGCAGGTACGAGCAGAGCCCGACCAGCTCGAAGAACATGAACGCCATCAGCAGGTTGTCGGCGACGACGAACCCGAGCATCGAGGCGGTGAAGAGACCGAGCCCGGCGTAGTACCGCGGGAGCCCGGTTTCGCCCTCGTCGTTCATATAGCCGAGCGAGAAGACGTGAACGAGCAGCGCGACGAGCGTCACGATGACCAGCATGAGCGCCGACAGCGGGTCGATCAGGACGCCGAACGTGAGTTCGATGTCGGTCGGCCCGATTCCGGCGCCGCCCTCGCTCGCCCAGTAGTACAGCGTCTCGTTGTACGTCCGACCGCCGGCGACCGTCGCGAACACCCACAACGAGAGCAGGAACGAACCTGCCGTCGCGGCGATGCCGCCGAAGGCGCCGCCCTTGGGGAGGTATTTGCCGGCCCCCAACGCGATCAGGAACGAGAAGAACGGGAGCAGAACGATCGCCGGAACGTACGCGAATGCGTCCACCATCTTACCACCTCATCTCCGTTGGAACGGTGACGTCCGTGACGCCGAAGTTGCGGTATAACACGAGTATGATGCCGATACCGATCGCGACCTCGGCGGCGGCGAGCGCGATGACGAACAGCGCGAACACCTGTCCGGTGAGGTCGCCGTAGTACAGCGCGAACGCGACGAAGTTGATGTTCGCCGCGTTCATCATGAGCTCGACGCTCATCAGGAAGTACAGCGCGTCACGCCGCGTGAGCACGCCGAACAGACCGATACAGAACATCGCGCTGGCGAGCAACAGGTACCACTCGACGGGGACCATTACCGCTCACCTCCGTCGCGGCCGCCGTCGGTAAACGCCCGTCCGACGGCGGAGACGATCGACCCGTCTTCCTCGCGTTTCGCGAGGTACACCGCGCCGTCGACGGCGACGTCGAGAGCGACCGCGACGATCAGGAACGCCGCGAGAAACCCTTCGGACGGGATCGTCGCGACGCCGTGCTCGCCGAGGTTGAACAGGGCGTACCCGATGTTGTGAACGACGGATTCGCCCTCGAACGCCGCCAGCCCGTCCGAGAAGTCGCCGAAGTCGGCCGAGAGGACCGTCACGGCCATCACGGCGAATAGCAGTCCGACCGCGGCTGCGGGAACGAGTCGTCCGAGCCGCCCGGTGTTCGTATCGCTCATACGCTGTTCACCTCCGTTTCAGCGTCGGATCGCGTGAGCATCACGGCGAACGTGACCAAGATCAGCACCCCGCCGACGTAGACGAGGATCTGCATGGCGGCGATAAACTCCGCCCGCAGCATCACGTAGTGTACCGCGACGCTCGTCAGGGCACCGCCCAGTAGCAACGCGGCGTGGAACACGTCGCGCGCCAGGACGACCCCGAGGCTGAACGCCAGCGTAACCACGGCGAACAGCCCGAACGCGATAGTAGCATAAACCATTGTGTTTGTCTCCTTTGAGAACCCCTTTGAAGATTTCGAGACGCGCCCGTTACTGGTAGTCGACCTCGCCGTCACCCTCCCCGATCCACGCACCGCGATCGGGGTTCCGGGATTCCAGCGGGTCGATACCCTTGTACCACGGGACGTTCTTGAGCTGTTCTTTGTTGTAGACGAAGTCGTCTTTCGTGTCCGCGGTGAACTCGAAGTTCTGCGTCAACAGGATCGCGTCGACGGGACAGACCTCCTCACAGAGCCGGCAGTAGATACACTGGCCGATGTGGAGGTTGTACTGCTCGCCGTTGCGCTGGTCGTCCTGCACGATCTGGATCGTGTCGTTCGGACAGACGTTCTCACACTGCCGGCACCAGATACACCGCTCCTGGCTGAACTTGTGAACGCCGCGGAATCGCGGGCTCACTTCGGGCGCGTCCTCCGGGTATTCCACCGTGAACGTCTTGCCGTCCAGCGCGTGTTTCATCGTCGTCGCCATCGATTTCATGAGTCCAATCATATTACGCGATCACCCCCACGATTACGGCCGTGAGCACCAGGTTCGCGAACGACAGCACCAGCATACCCTTCCAGCCGATCTCGATCAGCTGGTCGATACGGACGCGCGGCAGCGCGGAGCGGGCCCACTGCGTGAACAGGAAGAAGCCCCAGATCTTCACCACGAACCAGATGAAGCCGATGCTCTCCGGGCCGGGGCCGGAGGCGCCGCCGAGGAACGTGACGGCGAGAATCGCGCCGCCGAGGAAGATGTGAACGAACTCGCCGAGGTAAAAGAGGACGAAGTACGCCGAGGAGTACTCCGTCTGGTACCCCGCGACGATCTCCGTCGGTGCCTCGGGGATGTCGAACGGGTTCCGCCCGATCTCCGCCATGTTCGCCGTGAGGAACAGCACGAACGCGAACGGGTTGACGA
>CAZNOA010000120.1:0-4887 GCA_964574565.1 uncultured Halobellus sp.
CTCCCGCCGACGCTGCTGCTGATGATCTCCGCGTTCGCGTTCGCGATCGCGACGGCCGTTCCGCTCGGAGTGCTGGCGGCGAAGCGCCGGAACAAGCCGGCCGACCACGTCTCGCGGATCGTCGCGCTGGTCGGCGTGTCGACGCCGTCGTTCTGGATCGGGATCATGCTGATCATCCTCTTTTCGGTTCAGTTGGGATGGTTACCCTCCGGCAGGCTCGTTTATCCGTGGCGTGACCCGTCACACTACGGGCTCTCCTCGCATCTCGAGCTGTACTATCAGACAATTAGACATCTGATACTTCCGATGGTCGCACTGGGGACCCTACAGATGGCGACCATCATGCGGGTCGAGCGGAGCTCGATGATCGAATCGCTCCAGAAGGAGTATGTCAAGCTCGCCCGCGCGTACGGCGTCTCGGAGCGGAAAATCGTTCGAAAACACGCCTTCAGGCCGTCTCAGCTCCCCGTCATCACGCTCATCGGGCTCAACCTGACGAGCGCCATCGGGGGCGCCGTCCTCATCGAGACCGTGTTCTCGATCAACGGGATGGGACGGCTCCTTATCCAAGCGATTCAGACCCACGACTACCAGCTCACGCTCGGAACGACCGTCGTGATCGGCTTCGTCTTCGTCGTCGGTGTCATCATCACAGACATCTCGTACGCGTACGTCGATCCGCGGGTGTCCTACGGGGAGGAGAGCTAACATGGCAATCGGTGAACAACAGACCCAAGAAGACGAGGTGGCCGGCGACGAGTTCGAGGCGAACGTCGGCTGGCGCCACACGGTCGCGAAGATCATGGAGGACGCGACCGCCCGCTTCGGACTGTACGTGATCGCGGCGGTGGCGACCGTCGCCGTCGTGACGACCGTCGACGCCAACCTCTCCCGGCTCTCGTTCGGTCGGGTCGACGACTTCGCGCTCATCGAATCGGTGTGGTACCACCCCGAACGACATCCGGACCCCGGCACGACGGAGCGCCGGATGCCGCCGTTCTTCGTCGAGGGCGGATCGCTCGAACATCCGCTCGGGACCGACCGAAACGGCCGCGATTACATCTCCCGACTCGTCTACGGGACCCGGATCTCGTTTTTTGTCGGGATCGTCGCGACGGGACTCGGACTGATCGGGGGGACGATAATCGGTGCGGTGTCCGGCTACTACGGCGGCTGGATCGACGACGTGCTGATGCGCGCCGTCGAGACGCTGTACGCCATCCCGCCGCTCGTGCTCGTCATCGTCTTCACGGTGTTCGTGAGCGGGGGCGACCCGGACATCACCTACGCCGTGTTCGGCGTGGGGCTCGCTTTCATCCCGGTGTTCGCCCGGCTCATCCGGAGCCGGGTACTCAGCGTCAGAGAGATGGACTACGTCGAGGCCGCCCGCGCGACCGGCGTGAAGGACCGGGACATCCTCCGACGCCACGTCATCCCGAACAGCTTCGCGCCGGTGTTGGTGTTGGCGACGCTCCAGATCGGCGTCACCATCCTCATCGTCGCCGGCCTCTCGTTCCTCGGCTACGGCGCACAGCCGCCGACGCCGGACTGGGGTGAGATGCTGCGGATCTCTCACCAGTACATGCACTCGAACCCGTGGATGAGCATCTGGCCCGGCCTGGCGATTCTCGTCACCATCATGGGGTTCAACCTCTTCGGCGACGGGCTACAGGACGCGCTCGATCCGCGAATCAAGTGATCTCTCCGTACCCATCATAAATGTCAGACACAATACTCGAAGTAACCGACCTCAAGACCCAGTTCTACACGGAACGAGGCGTCGTCCGCGCCGTCGACGGCGTCTCGTTCGACGTCAAGCAAGGTGAAATCGTCGGGCTCGTCGGCGAGTCCGGCGCCGGAAAGAGCGTGACGACGTCGAGCATCATGCGACTCGTCGAGGAGCCCGGCGAGGTCGTCGGCGGAGAAGTGACGTACGGGGAGAAGACCCTCGTCGGGTTCGAAGACGCCGGCGAGGAGTTGGTCCCGCGCGACGAGATGCTCTCGGACGCGGAGATGCGCAAAGACATCCGGGGCGGCGAGATCGCCATCATCTTCCAAGACCCGATGGAGAGTCTCAACCCCGTCTACACCGTCGGGGGACAGATCAGGGAGTTCATCGAACTCAACCGCGACCTCGACGGCAACGCGGCGAAGGCGGAAGCGATAGAGATGCTCCGCCGCGTCGGGATCCCCGAAGCGGAAGACCGGTACGGCGACTATCCCCACGAGTTCTCCGGCGGGATGCGTCAGCGCGTGCTGATCGCGATGGCGCTCGGCTGCCGGCCGAACCTGATCATCGCCGACGAGCCGACCACCGCGCTCGACGTCACCGTCGAGGGCCAGATCCTCGAACTCGTCAACGACCTGCAAGCCGAGTACGGAACCAGCTTCATATGGGTCACCCACGACATGGGCGTCGTCGCGGAGATCTGCGACCGCGTCAACGTGATGTACCTCGGCGAGATCGTCGAGCAGGGGCCGATCGACGAGATATTCTACGACACGCAACACCCATACACGAAGGCGCTGTTGAACTCCATCCCCCGCCCGGATCGCACTGTCGCGGAGCTCGAGCCGATCGAGGGGACGATGCCCAGCCCACGCAACCCGCCGTCGGGGTGCCGGTTCCACCCGCGGTGTCCCGACGCGCGGGAGCCGTGCCGAGAGATCGCGCCGACGTTCACGGCCGTCGAGACGGACGCGGAGACCGATCAGCCGCATCACGCCGCCTGCCTCAAACACGAGGAGGTCGGGTACTGGGAGAGCGAGCCGCTGGAGACGGAGGTCGAGCGATGAGCGTCCTCGACGAGCTCGACGACGTCGAGATGGGAGAGACGCTGTTAGAGGTCAGGGGACTCACGAAGCATTTCCAGTCTGACTCCGGCTTCCTCGCCGGGCTGTTCGGGTCCGACTCGGTCGAGGCCGTCGACGACGTCACCTTCGACATCAAGAAGGGAGAGACGCTGGCGCTGGTCGGTGAGAGCGGCTGTGGGAAGAGCACGCTCGCACGGACGATCTTACAGCTCATCAAACCGACAGCGGGCAGCGCGTCGTTCAAGGGCGTCGACCTCACGGAACACTCCGAGCGGACGATCCGACCGCTTCGCCGAGACATGCAGATGATCTTTCAAGACCCGCAGTCGTCGCTGAACCCCCGGATGAAGGTCGGACAGATCATCGAGGAGCCGATGCAGGCACACGACATGTACACGGCGGCCGAGCGCCGAGATCGGGCGAAAGAGCTGCTCGATCGGGTGCGGCTCGATCCGGGGTACTACAACCGGTATCCGCACGAGTTCTCCGGCGGCCAGCGGCAGCGCATCAACCTCGCGCGGGCGATGGCGACGGACCCCGACCTCATCGTCTGTGACGAGCCGGTGTCCGCGCTCGACGTGAGCGTGCAGGCGCAGGTCCTCAACACGATGCGCGACCTCCAAGAGGAGTTCGGGCTGACGTACCTCGTGATCTCACACGACCTCTCTGCGGTGCGGTACATCGCGGACCGCGTCGCCGTCATGTACCTCGGCCACATCGCGGAGCTGGCGGAGAAAGAGGAGCTGTACGAGAACCCGAAACACCCGTACACGCGGGCGCTTCTCGACGCGATCCCAATCCCGGACCCGCGATCGCGGGACGCTCGCGGTACCCTCGAAGGGGACGTTCCGAGCCCGATCGACCCGCCGTCCGGCTGCCGGTTCCGGACGCGGTGTCCGTCGCTGATCAAACCGTCCGAATACGACCTCTCGGACGGTGAGTGGGAAGCGGTACTCGCGTTCTCCCGCGCGGTACAGCGCCGCACGTTCGCGCTCGACTATCCCGACGAAGAGGGGGGGCTGCCGGTTCGTACGGTCAGTGAGGCGGTGAACGAGGAGTACTTCCCCGACGGGCGACCGTCCGGGCCGGTCGGCGAGGTGATCGACGAGGCGTGCCGGTCGATCGCCGACCGGGAGTGGGCGGACGCGCAGTCGCTCGTCACCGAGCGGTTTGAGGAGGAATCCATCTGTGCGACCGACCGGCCGCAGTACGCGGTCGCCGCCGAGCACGGCACCGACCCCCATCGCGTGAACTGTCACCTCTATCGGGAGACGGCGATCGCCAGCGGCGACGCGAGCCGGATCGGCGAGTCGCCGCGTGCGGCGGACGCGACCGCTGCCGGTGAGACGGCACAGACCGGAGACGACTGACCCGCAATCGAGCCGTCGAGTCCGACGCCCCCGAGCGACCGAGGCGGACGGCCGGTCACCGGACGGTGATCTCGGTGGTCGCCGTCTTTCGGGGGGCCGTCCCGAGGAAGACCGAGAGCTCGTGTGTGCCCGGCGAGAGCGGTTCGTATGTCGTGCGGACGCCCTCACGACGGATCCGACCGTTCCACGTGTGATCGTAGCGTCGCGTCTCTCCCGGGCGTAACGAGAGCGTCTGGCTCCCGTCGGGCTCGTAAATCCGTTCATCGGTCGCCTCGGTGAGCCCGTCTATCGACCACCCCCACACCCGGCGCTCGGCGATCGGGACTTCGATCGGGAGCGGAAGCCGGTTGTCGACCGTCACAGTCATCGAGACCCCCTCGCCGGGGGCGTACGTCTCTCGGTCGGTCGTCACGCCGATCGTGACCGCGCGACGGGCGACGACGCCGGGGACGAGCTTGTCGAGCCCTCGAGAGAACACCGAGGGGTTGTACTCGTCGGCGAGCGGGTCGGCCTCTCGCTGGCCGCGAGACGGGTCCATCAGATCAGAGAGAAGTCGGTGCGAGCCGTTGAGTGTTGCGGCCGACGCGGGGACGTCGACGCCGCGTCCGACGGCCACGCGCCTCGGAGATCAGGCGTCGTCGACGGACACCAGCTCCATCAGCGGGTAGCCGTCGGCCATCGCCATTCGCGTGCGGACGGTGAC